>JAGXBI010000141.1 GCA_018971155.1 Burkholderiales bacterium | reverse complement strand
CACGCACGAGCATGCGCATGGTCGTGCGCCCGCCCAGCGAGTAGCCGCCAAGGTCGTAATCTGTCAGCCCCAGATGTTCCAGCAGCGCGAAACCGTCATCGGCCAGCACATCCGGCGGATAGGCCGCCGCATCGTGGGGTTTGGCGCTGTCGCCGTGAGCGCGCAAGTCCGGCATGATGACGCGAAAACCGCGCGCGGCGATTTTCGCCGCGTGCCCATAACGCACCCAGTTGACCAGCGCGGTGGAAAAATAACCATGTATCAGCACGACCGGGCGGCCTTCACCCATTTCGCGATACGCGAGCACGGCACCATCGCGGCCGCGGAAATAGTGCACGGGAAGCTCGGGAGAGACAGAAGTCACGGGACGTGATCCGGAAAAATTCGTGAAAAAGGAGGGTGACGTCGCGATCGCGCGTCACTGCGGCGAACGGCTGCACTCCACCCATCGCAGCCGCCGCCAAACAGCCCGACGCGATAGGCGGCTCAGGCCGGGGCCTGCGGAATCTCGATTTTTACTTCCAGCACCTCGAGGCTTTCGCCGCGTTCCAGGTTGACCTTGATGTCTTCGCTGCCGATATTGACGTACTTCGAAATCACCGCGACCAGTTCGCGTTGCAGCGCCGGCAGGTAATCGGCCGGCGGCAGACGGCTATCGCGCTCGTGCGCCAGAATGATCTGCAGACGTTCCTTGGCAACCGTGGCGGTCTTCTTTTTCTCTCCGAGCAAAAACGAAAAAATCGACATATCCGCTCCTTACTTGCCGCCGAAAAACCGTTGCAGGAACCCCGGCTTCTGGTAATCCGTGAAGCGCATCGGCATATCCTCGCCCTTGAATCGATTGACCACGTCCTTGTAGGCTTCGGCAACGTCGCTGCCGTTCAGGTGAATCGCCGGCACGCCCTGGTTGGACGCGTGGAGCACGGACTCCGACTCCGGAATCACGCCGATCAGCTTGATGCGAAGAATTTCCTGGATGTCGTCGAGCGACAACATCTGGCCGTCGCTGACGCGCTTGGGGTTGTAGCGGGTGATCAGCAAATGCTCCTTGACCGGCTCGCCACCTTCGATCGCGCGCTTGGTCTTGGATGCAAGGATGCCCAGAATGCGGTCGGAATCGCGTACCGACGACACTTCCGGATTGGTCACGATCAGTGCCTCGTCGGCGAAATGCATGGCCAGCAGCGCGCCGCTCTCGATACCCGCGGGCGAGTCGCAAACGATATATTCGAAATCCATCGCGATCAGATCGTTGATGATCTTCTCGACGCCTTCGTGCGTGAGCGCATCCTTGTCCCGCGTCTGCGAGGCCGGCAGGATGTAGAGGTTATCGCACGTCTTGTCTTTGATCAGAGCCTGATTGAGATTCGCCTCACCGTGGATCACGTTGATCAGGTCATACACGACACGCCGCTCGCAGCCCATGATCAAATCCAGGTTGCGCAGGCCGACGTCGAAATCGATCACCACGGTCTTATGGCCATGCAGCGCCAATCCAGCCGAAAAACTCGCGCTGGTGGTAGTCTTGCCCACGCCCCCCTTGCCGGAGGTCACAACGATCACTTTTGCCATCTGTCGACGCCTTCCAAAAAACTAAATGTCACTTGAGCCGAAGCGGCTCGAAAATCAATTTGTCGTTGCGCAACCTCACCTGCACCGAGCGGCCCATCACATTCTCCGGCAGGGCATTTTCGGTGGTCCGGTAAATCCCGGCAATCGAGATCAACTCCGGCTCAAGACAGGTGCAGAAAATCCGCGCGCCGTGATTGCCATGCACCCCGGCCAACGCTCGCCCTCGCAGCGGGGCGTAAACATGAATATTACCTTCGGCAATGACTTCCGCACCGCAATTTACGACATCGAGCACGACGACATCGCCTTTGGCATAGATTTGTTGCCCCGAGCGCAGCGGCTTGTCGATGATCAGCGTCTGCGCGGCATCCGGTGTGCCGGAGCCGGCCGCGGATTCGGTCTCGACCGGCACGACTTCCGCCGGCGCCGAGGCATCGAGCACAGCCTGCGCCGCCTCGCTTCTGGTCGGGCGGCGCTCCTGGCTGTCAAGCAGCGGCAAGCCACCGGTGGCCAGCCATGCTGCCGGCGCGTCATGCGCCACCACCCCGATCGGGTTCATGCGGCAAGTTCTCAGCAGATCGACCAGCTCCGGCAACGGCAGGGATTGGGGGTCATCCAGACGCCGCACGTCGATCGCGACAGCCTCGTTGGAAAAAAACTCTGGCGTCGCCACGAAACGCTGTGCAAGTTCGGCACGTAAAGCGCTCATTTCGGTCGATTTAACGACGAAATGCAGCGTTTCCACGGCGCCACTGCGCAATTCGAAGAAAGGCGTTTTCTTGGACGGCATAAATGGTTGAAGCTGAAAAATTCGCCTATTCTACCGTCCCGGACGAGCGAACCGGGAAATTCCCACGGCTGTTTATGCCGGAATTTACATTTTGTTAATAAACGGCTCCCGGCCATGGCGCGACGCAGCATCAAAAAATCAAGATTCGTCCCGCAATTGTCATATTCATGCACTATTCTATAAGTCCCTCCAGGGCTTATTCCTTGGGGCTCTTGGAATACCGTGAACCGCAACCCGGGAGACGACGATGCTGAGTCATCATGAATTTGCCACCCTAATGCTGCTCAACTACGATCCGGATCAAGTGGAGCTTAGCCGCCCCGACCTGGAATCGTTGCTGGAAAGCAAGCTGGTCGAGTGGGAAAAGCTCGATTCGGGCGCTCAACGCCCGCGGCTGACCCTTCAGGGGCGATACGTTCTGCAAAACGTGATTTGAACCCTCCAGACCTCTGCACTGAGCCCGCCTCGCGCGGGCTTTTTTCTGCCTGGATATTTCGCGGCGCGCGCAGCCTCTAGCGTCACCGTTCGTGACTGCGGCGGTGCCAGCCGTCATGACGGTGCAAGCGCGAGGGGTGACGCGCAAGGTGCTCGCGATGCGCCGACCACCAGCGCTCGATCGTCACCACGAGAATCGCCAGGAATGCCGTCAGCATCAAGACAGCGATGCCCAAAGGAAGTAATCCGGGGGTTCTCATGACTGGCCTCCCACGCAAACTGCGCAAGCGGCGCGCTGCTATCAAAGATAGCGGCGTCTGTCGCCGCGTCGCGCGTGATCCGGATGTTCGGCACCCCCGCCGTCATTGTCGGCGTCGTTGCGGTGGCAACGGCACCAATCCCTGTTCACCAGCCACGCTACCGCGGCGGCAACAACCAATACGATCACCGTCGTTGCAAACCAGGTTCCCTGAAACATGGCAGCCTCCGGTTGAATAATTATGGCGAAGAAACCATGCCGAATCGACGCGGCCCGTCCCACCTTGGCCGCTCATTTCAAGTTTAGTCAAACAAGACGCCAAAGCAAGACGGGCTAATCCGGAGGCGCTCGTGGCCGACTCGGCTGGCGGTCGAATTTTCCCGGCGCCGCGACGCGAATCGCACCATCGACCAGCGAGATAATGTATAATCTCCGGCTGTTTTGCCCATGGCTCACCCAGGCCAGCGTAGCCGCACCGGGTTCATGGATTGCTGGTTGTTTTGCCACCGCCGTCTGGCGAGGCGAACACAACAGGCTGCGAGGATGGCGAAATTGGTAGACGCACCAGGTTTAGGTCCTGACGCCAGCAATGGTGTGGGGGTTCGAGTCCCCCTCCTCGCACCACTCCGTTCGTTATCGGGGATGCCCCCCCTCCCTTGCCCCAAAAGCGATGAACGCCTCCGATGCCTACTGCCGCCAGAAGGCGGCCCCTCCCGGCTCCAACCTTTACTACGCTTTGCTGATGACGCCGCCCGCGCGACGCGCCGCAGCCTGCGCACTGCATGCGCTGTGCCAGGAAATTGCCGAAGTGAAGGACGAAGTGCACGAGCCTAGCGTGGCAAGCGCCAAGCTCGCGTGGTGGCGCACCGAAATCGCCGCGCTATGCGCCGGCCGCCCTACCCATCCGGCCAGCAAGGCGCTCCTGCCCCACCTGGAAAACACCGGAATCAGCCAATCCGCGCTACTGCAATTGGTCGACGGCGCCGAAATGGACTTCGAGCAGATGCGCTATCTCGACCTGCCGGCACTCGACCGCTACTGCCGGCTCAACGGCGGCCAGCCTGCCAGCCTGGCGGCCCATCTCTACGGTTTCTCAGACGCGCAGACGCCGTCGCGCGCCGAAGCGCTCGGCCAAGCCATGGCGCTGGCGCGTATCGTGGCCAACGTCGGCGCCGAGGCCCGACGCGGCTACATCTACTTTCCGGTCGACGAGCTCCAGCGATTCGATGTCACCGCCGCCGCTATCCAGAATGGCGGCTACTCCGGCCAGTTCAAATCGTTGATGCGTCACCAGACCCAGCGCGCGCGCGAGCAATTGCAGGCGGCGCAGGCAGCGCTGCCGCTCGCGGATCGCCGCCGCCAGCGGGCATTGCTGGTGCTTGCGCAATTGCATCTGGCGCTGCTCGACGAGATCGAGCTCAGTCAATTCGAGATTCTGCACCAGCGCATCGATCTCACACCGCTGCGCAAACTCTGGATCGCCTGGCGCACCCGCTGAAGCGTCGCGCTCGCCCACGCCGCGCCGGGCTGCGTGCGCAATTCGGCATGAGGTCCTTCCAGCACCGAGGCGCGATTGGCGTCAACGCGAATAGAGATCGTGAACGGCGTCTTCGATATGCTCGCGCAGCAGGCGGCGGTCCTCCGGCGACATGTGTCCGGTGCGCCGCTGATAGTCGGGATCGATATCGTACTGACGATCGACTCGATCGGCGCCGCGGGGGGCGAGCACCGCCCCTTTCGGATCCTGGCGCCGCGCGACGCGACCGCGTTTGACGTGATTGACTCGCTTCTGGGGCACTCGCGCGTAGGCCGGGTGCGCACCGGACCTGAAGTGCTCACCCACACGCTCGATCGGCCTGGCGTAGGCGGCGCCCACGTTCAGAAAAAACACTGCCATCGTCAGGACAAGCAGCGAATCCACTACAGCCAATCTCATCTTAAGCGATCCCTCTTCCGGTTACGCGTGCCTGCGATAACCTGCGCTGTGAAGTGTAGGGGGCTTCGAGCGTTGTCCCCCGCCGACAATAGGATATATTGTGTAACCCTTTGTAATCCCGTTTTCAAGTCATCTCAACAGCACTCATGATCTGGAATTCGCGCTAAGATGCAGGCCATGGAAAACAAAAACCCTCCCAAAGTTCTGGTGGTCGACGACGATCCGCGCCTGCGCGACCTGCTGCGCCGTTACCTCGGCGAGCAGGGCTTGAACGTCTTCGTGGCCGATAACGCCACGTCCATGAACAAGCTCTGGGTTCGCGAGCGATTCGATCTGCTGGTACTCGACCTGATGCTGCCCGGCGAGGACGGCCTGTCCATCTGCCGCCGCCTGCGAGGCGCCAACGATCGAACGCCGATCATCATGTTAACCGCCAAAGGCGAAGATGTCGACCGCATCGTTGGCCTCGAGATGGGGGCTGACGACTACCTGCCCAAACCGTTCAACCCGCGCGAACTGGTCGCGCGCATCCATGCGGTGTTGCGTCGTCAGGCACCAGCCGAGTTGCCCGGTGCGCCGAGCGAGAACTCCGAGTCATTCGAATTCGGCGACTTCACGCTGAATCTGGCCACCCGCACCCTGACCAAGAAGGGCCAGGAAATTGCGCTGACCACCGGCGAGTTTTCGGTGCTCAAGGTTTTTGCCCGGCACCCGCGCCAGCCGCTGTCGCGCGAAAAATTAATGGAACTCGCACGCGGTCGAGAGTACGAAGTATTCGATCGCAGCCTCGACGTGCAGATCTCCCGACTGCGCAAGCTGATCGAGCCCGATCCCAGCAGCCCCCGCTACATCCAGACCGTGTGGGGTCTGGGTTATGTTTTCATCCCCGACGGCGGAGTCTGAACGGCCGGCGGCTTCCGCCCTCTGGTAGTCTTACCGCATGCATCCGATACGCCTGTTCCGCTGGTTGTTTGGTGGGTTGTTCTGGCGCACCTTCTTCCTGATCGCGTTGCTGATCGGTGTCAGCCTCGCGGCCTGGTACCAGAGCTTTCGCGTTATCGAACGCGAGCCGCGCGCGCAGCGTGTTGCCCAGCAACTGGTCAGTATCGTCAAGTTGACGCGAACCTCCCTGCTCTATTCCGAACCTGACTTGCGGCGCGCGCTGCTGCAGGACCTCGAGAACAACGAAGGGATTCGCGTCTATCCCCGCGAACCGAGCGACAAGGTCGCACGCGAGCCCAACCTGGTGCCTCTGCTGCCGCAGATATCGCGCGAAGTGGCGCGCCGGCTAGGGCCCGACACGGTAGTTGCGACCAGCGTCAACGGTATTCCGGCGCTCTGGATCAGCTTCAAAATCGATGAGGACGACTACTGGGTTGCGATCGAGCAGGATCGCATCGACACCGCCACCGGTCTGCAGCTTTTCAGTTGGGGTACCTTCGCCCTGGCTTTGTCGTTGATCGGCGCGGCCTTCATCACCGCCCTGGTCAATCGGCCATTCGCTCGCCTCGCGCATGCCGCGCGCGCCGTCGGCGCCGGCTCGCGTCCCGACCCGTTGCCCGAGCGCGGCATCGGGGAAGCGGCCGAAGCCAATCGCAGTTTCAACCTGATGGTGCAGGAGCTGGAGCGACTCGAAGCAGATCGAACGCTCATGCTCGCGGGAATTTCCCACGACTTGCGCACGCCGCTGGCGCGGTTGCGGCTCGAGACGGAGATGAGCCCGTCGAGCGAAGACACCAAGCGCGACATGATCAGCGACATCGAGCAGATGGACGACATCATCGGGCGTTTCCTCGACTATGCGCGCACGACGGTGCGCACCACGCAGCCCGTCGATTTATCGGAGATCGCCCGAGAGCAGGCTCAGCGTTTCGTCGGCCGCGACGAAATGAGCATCACGCTCGAACTGGCCCCGCACGCGGTCATCGCCGGCGAGCGCACCGATCTGGCCCGCATGCTCGACAACCTGCTGGAGAACGCGCGCAAATATGGCAAAACCCCGAGCACCGGCCGCACCGACGTGACCATCGTCACCCGCGCGATCGGCGAGCGCATGGAGCTGATCGTGCGCGACGGCGGCCAGGGCATTCCGGACGATCAACTGGCACTTGTCCTGCGCCCCTTCTATCGCGTCAACACGGCACGCACCCAAGCCGACGGCACGGGGTTGGGCATGGCCATCGTGCAGCGCATCGCGAGCCGCTACAAAGGTCAGGTCGCCGTTCGCAACGTCAAACCCGGTGGGGGCCTCGAAGTCAGCCTGTCGTTCCCGGCCGGCGCCTGAGAGTCGCTTTGCTATCGCCGGGATAAGCAGAATCTATGCCGAAAATAGACAAAATGTATCAAATAAAAATATTAATAGTGTAGAATCATTTCCGTGGTCACAAACCTGTGATTTGCAGCCGCTAGATTTGAAATCTTTGCGATTTCCAGTACGGCAATCCCTTTTCTTAACCCCGTAATCAAGGAGCTTATTGATGAAAACCGTGGGCGACAAACTCGAAGCATTCAGCGTCACCGCCGCCAAGCCTGGCTTCAACCATCCTGAAGAAAACGGCCAGTCGGCATTTGAGGAAATTACCGAAGCTTCCTTCCCGGGAAAATGGAAAGTCATCTATTTCTACCCGAAGGACTTCACCTTCGTGTGCCCGACTGAAATCGTCGAATTCGGCAAGCTGGCAGGCCAATTCGCCGAGCGCGACGCCGTTCTGATGGGCGGCAGCGTCGACAACGAGTTCGTCAAGCTGGCATGGCGCCGTGAGCACAAGGACCTCGACAAGCTGAACCACTATGCGTTCGGCGACGTCCGTGGCGAACTGATCGACCAACTCGGCGTGCGCGACAAGCAAGCAGGCGTTGCCTTGCGCGCGACCTTCATCGTCGACCCGGACAACGTCATTCAGCACGTCTCGGTCAACAACCTGAACGTGGGCCGCAGCCCGCAGGAAGTGCTGCGCATTCTCGACGGCCTGCAAACGGATGAACTGTGCCCGTGCAACCGTTCGGTTGGCGGCCAAACGCTGTAATCGCATGTGCGAGGCCGCATTCGGCGAACCGGGCTGAGCCCGGTCCTCGCCTTGCGACTCGACGGCCCGCGCAAGCGGGCTTTTTCAGCCAAACACGATAGGAGAAATCAATGGAATTCCTGAATGCAATTAAAGAAAAGATTCCCGATTACGCCAAAGACATTCGCCTGAATCTGGATGGCACGATCGCCCGTTCGTCGCTCGAGGGCAACGATGCGCTGGGCGTCGCATTGGCTGCCGCGTTTGCCGCCAAAAGCAAATTCCTGATCGATGCGATTCGCGGGGCCGGCATCCTGCCGCCCGAAGAGGTCCAGGGCGTGCTCACCGCGTCGGCGCTGATGGGCATGAACAACGTCTGGTATCCGTACCTCGACATGGCCGGTGACGAAGAGCTGAAGACGCAACCGGCCGGCCTGCGCATGAACGCCTACGCCAACCACGGCGGCGTGGACGCGCGCCGCTTCGAAATGTATGCGCTGGCAGCCTCCATCGTCGGCAAGTGCCCGCACTGCGTGCATGCGCACTACGACGGTCTGCGCAAAGCCGGCATGAGCGTGCAGCAGTTGCGCGACGTTGGCCGCAT
>JAGXBI010000140.1 GCA_018971155.1 Burkholderiales bacterium | reverse complement strand
CTGCTGCGATCGATCGATACCGGTTGGGCACCGGCCTTCAGATTGTCGTTATAGAACAGCGTGTAATTGATCCCGGCCCCCACATACGGGCGAATCTTGCCGGCCGGATTGAAGTGATATTGCGCCAGCAACGTGGGCGGCAGCAGACTGACCCGGCCAAGCTCGCCGATATTCGAGCTCACCGTATGGCGCGCGGTGCCGAGGATCAATTCGACGCCGATATGCCGGGTTGCCATGTACGTGAAGTCCAGCTCCGGCACGATCGAATTGTTCACGCCAGCGCCCACCGTCGACAGCACGCCCGAGGTCGACACATCCGGCTGGATGCTGATCGCCCGCGCGCGAACCAGAATATCTCCGGCGTCCGCGTGTGCTACCGCGCTGCCAGCCAAAAGTCCAATTGCCAGGGAACCGGCCATTCCCAATCTCAACGCCGTTTGCATCTTGCTCATGATGGCTCCGATCAACAGGTGATTTCATTGCTGCTTTCGGAGATCGACTGTAGTCAATGACAGCGTGACAAGCTTTGCGCCAGGTCAATTGGTGCCCGAGTGTCGTCGCAACGCAACTGCGTGTGGTGCCTAGCAACCGCTTAAAAAAGTACGCTATAATCGCCGCTTCGTGGGGCGGTAGCTCAGCTGGGAGAGCGTCGCGTTCGCAATGCGAAGGTCGGGAGTTCGATCCTCCTCCGCTCCACCAGAAATTCTCAATACGCTGATAGGCAAGGAAACTTGCCCTCCGATTCGCCGGTTCTGGCTTGGTGTCACACGACCGTGTCACGCAAGGCAAACCGGCGATGGCTTTTTGGACTCCCCGCACATCTGCATCGCAAGCGCTATGGCGTGTTGCGCATCCCGCTTCGCATACCCAATGACTTGAGACGGATTTTCCGCACGGGGAAAATCCGCCACACGAAAGTCACCACGTGGCGCCCGGCGCCCCGTTTCACTTCAACAGCGACGCGAACTCTGGCGCGTGGACGACCTTGCCGATCAAATCTTGCACCGCGGGCATGAGCGCCTGGGCGGTTTGGTTGCAGGCGGTTTCGCCGTAGTAGCTGGTGGTGTAGATGTACTTTTCGGCGACTTGCATATGCTGACCGTTTGACGACGTGACCGTGAGCGTCAGGTTCCAGATGCCGGAGGTGGACGAGAAGTCGATGCTGTCGAGGTGGCCGGTGAGCTGGATGGGCGCGGTGGGCGCATAGACGCCGGCGATTTTCAGTTCGGAGATAAAGGCCCGGCGGATGAATTCCGCGAACGGCTCGCCGTCCTGGGTTTTGATGGGTCCGACGCCGCGGCACATGATTTCGTTTGGATGTTGGTTGGCGCTCAGCGTCTGCGTGAACGCGCCCACGCCGACGCCATTGACTGCTGCGGTCTTCAGCGCGGTGACATTGTCTGCCGAAATCGAATATCGCGGCACGGCGTAGGTCGAACATCCTGCCAGCACGGCCGACGCGAGCGAAACGAGCGCAATGGTTTTTTTCATTCTTTTCCCCGATACATGACGTTTGGCGGCCCGGTGATTTGTTGGACACAGTGTCGCCGCCGGCATAACTGTGCCTGCCTGCATTCGGATTTTATGAAGTTCGTTGGGTCGAAGGCGGGCGATCTCGCCGCTTATTGAGCTACGACAAGAAGCAGGGAAATATTGGCAAAGAGATCGGCGCGCCAAACCGGGCAGGGCCAGCCGAAGCCGGCCGGCCTTGCCGTCGCGCGGACGTTGGCGCCAGGAGGCTACGCGTCGTTGGCGATCGCCCGATAAACGCGGCCGAAGAAGTCATTGGCATGCGCCGGGTCGAGCCAGCGTGCGATAACGACCAGCCGCTGCGTCGGTTCAATCCAGGTGAAGGAGCTGCCGGCGCCGATGGCGAAGTAGCTGGTGGCCGGCACGCTCGGAAACACACTGCGCTCGTGGTTGAGCCACACCAGATACCCGTAGTAAGGGGCGAGCGCGCACGGGGTGCGCATGCGTTGCAGCCACGCCTTCGAGAGGATTTGGCGGCCGTGGGCGAGTCCGTCGTCGAGCAGGAGTTGCCCGATCTTGAGTTGGTCATTGGCGCTGATCGACAGGCCGCCGCCCCAGTGCGTGCCGCCCGGCACCGATTGCACGCGCCGCCCGCCGACATCCACCCAGGCGTTGTCATAGCCGACCCAGCGCCAGTCGTCGCTCGCGCCCAGCGGTTGCATGATGGCCTCGCGAAACACCTCCGGCAGCGGGCGGCCGAACAGGTGCAGCAACGCCAGCGAAAACTGATTGATGCGAACGTCGTTGTATTCCCAGTAAGTGCCCGGCGCTTGCAGGGGGCGCAAGTCGCCTTTCTTGCCGCCCGGCGCCTTGCCGAAGGTGACCGCGCGATAGTGATCGGCCTGATCGGACACCCCGAAGCACGTGCCTTGCCACTCGCTGGTCTGCTGCAGCAGGTGAGCCCAGGTTACCGCTTTATTGTGCGGGTCGTCGAAGCCGATGCCGGGCACGCGCGCGCCTACCGGTTCGTCGACGTCCGGCAGCAGGCCGCGATCGTGCGCGACGCCGGCCAGCAGGGCCAGGTAGGTTTTGGCAATGCTGAAGGTCAGGTCGGCGCGCTCGGGCTCGCCCCAGGTCGCCAGCAGGCGGCCGTCCCTGGCGATCGCGCCCGAGGCCGGGCCGCGGTCGTGTACCGGGCCGAGCAGGCGATTCCACGGCGGCGGGTCGTTGACATGCACGCCCCAGGCGCCGTCGACATGACGGTCCCAGAGACTTTCATGGTCGATCGCGAATTGCACGGCTTGCTCGAGCGGGGTGGGCGGCATACGGCTCCTTGTCGTGACGACGGCATTCAATGCACGTTCAGGCGGCTGCGCGCCCAGACGATGGTGAACAGGCTGACCACGGCGGCGATCATCAGGTACAGGCCGGGCGCCAGGTTGTTGCCGGTGGCGGCAATGAGCGAGGCCACTGCCAGCGGCGTGAAGCCGCCGAAGATCGTGGTGCCCAGGTTGTAGCCGACGGCCATGCCGGTGGTGCGCGTGCGGGTCGGGAACAGATCGGCCATCAGCGCCGGGACCGGTGCGAAATAAAGCGCCTTGAGAATGCCGACCCACATCATGGCGGTGAGCAGCGTCGCCAGCGATGGATGCGCATTAATGAACATGAACGCCGGATAGATGGTCAGGAGGAACGCCAGCCCGGCCGCGAGCATGATGCGGGTGCGTCCGACCTTGTCCGACCAGTGGCCGACGAAGGGCGTCATGACCATGATGACGGCGCCGGTAACCAGCGTGCCGATGAAGCCGTACGAAGGCGCCAGCCCGAGCTGGCGCGTGGCGTAGGTCGGCATATAGAGAATCATGTATTGGGCAGTGGTGGTCAGTACCAGCGCGCCGATCGCCACCAGCAGGCGCTCCTTCTGCGTCGTCAACACTTCGCGAACCGGCGTGCGCGTCGGCCGCGTGCGCTCGAATTCCGGCGACTCGTCGACGTGGCGGCGGATGTACAGGCCCAGGGGGCCGATCAACATGCCGAACAGAAACGGAATCCGCCAGCCCCAGCTCGATAGTTGCGCCGGATTGAGCGTTGTGGTGAGCAGCACGCCGAAAGCGGATGCGAGCAGTGTGCTCGCGCCCTGGCTGGCGAATTGCCAGCTCGACATGAAGCCGCTGCGCGCCGGGGCATGTTCGACCAGGAAGGCGGTCGAACTGCCGAACTCGCCGCCGGCCGAGAACCCCTGCAGCAGCCGCGAGATGAAGATGCCCAGCGGTGCAAGAACGCCGATCGTGGCGTAGGTGGGCATCAACGCGACCATGCCGGTACCCAGCGTCATCAGCGCGATCGACAGCATCAACGATGCCTTGCGGCCTTTGCGGTCGCTGTAGGAGCCCAGCACCATGGCGCCGATCGGCCGGGCCAGGTACGACAGCGCAAAGGTGCCGAGCGCGAGCAGCAGCGAAACGGTGCGGTCGTGGGTCGGGAAGAACAGGCGCGCCAGCGTCCCGGCGAAATAGCCATAGACGATCAGGTCGTACCATTCCAGCGCATTGCCGAGCGATGTGGCCAGAATCAGCCGATAGATACCGGTGGGTTGCCGGGATGCCGCGTCCAGCCGGGCGCTGCTTGCCGCATTGGGGTTCATCGGGTGCTCCTCCGAGGGGTGGTTAATCGATGCGGCTCGTGGGTCGCACCGGGCGCGGGCGCCGGCGTCGACCCCGGACGCTTACTTGTTGTTCGATCGTTGCCGTTGCTGCAGCACGGCCGGGCCGGCCTCGCCCAGATCCCAGAACAGGCCGGCCATGATGCGCAACCCTTCGCGAGCCACCGAGCCGAGCAGGTGTTCGTTCGGCGCATGCTGCGAGCAGCCGGGATAGGAGTGCGGCACCCACAGCGTGGGCAGGCCGAGCACCTCGGCAAAAACGTCGTTCGGCAGCGTGCCGCCGAGATTCGGCAGCAGTACCGGCGCCTTGCCGGTCGTGCGCTGCAGCGAGGCGAGCGCCCATTGCACCCAGGGGTCGTCCGGGTCGACGCGCGTCGCCGGCATGCCGCGCTCGACCTCGATCTGGACCTGCGCGAAGCCATGTGCGTCGAGGTGATCGCGCACGATCCGCTCGAGATCCTCCCAAGGAGTGCCTACCACGAAGCGGATTTGCATGAATGCGAACGCGTAAGGCGGAATCGCATTGACCGGCTTGTCCGGATTGCCGGTCTTGAAGGCCAGCACTTCGAGGTTGTTCCAGCCGAACACGCGCTCGGCCGGTGTCAGCCCGGGCTCGCCATAATCGGCATCGACCTCAGGCTCGCCCGGATTGCCACCCACGGCGATGCCGGCCAAGGCCCGGCGCACCGCGTCGGGCAGCGGCGGCGGGCGCAGGCCTTCGACCAGAATGCGGCCGTGCCGGTCGACCATCGAGGCGATCGCATTGGCCAGCACCACGCCCGGGTTGCGCAGCAACCCACCCCAATTGCCTGAGTGGTGCCCGCCATCGCGCAGTTGCAGCGACAGCTTGAAGTTGACCAGGCCGCGCGAGCCGAGAAACAGCGTGGGATGAGCGGCACCCAGACGCGGGCCGTCCGAGGCGATCAGCAAATCGGCGGCCAGCACCTCGCGCTGGCTGGCGCAAAACGCATGCAGGCCTGGTGAGCCGGTTTCCTCGCCGGTCTCGAACAGCACCTTGAGGTTGAAGCCGAGGCGGCCGCCGCGCGCATCGAGCACTGCCCTGAGCGCGGCCAGATTGATGCTGTGCTGGCCCTTGTTGTCGGCGGTGCCGCGTCCGTACCAGTGGTCGCCCTCGACGGTGACCTGCCAGGGCGAGAGGCCGCCGCGCCACTGAGCGTCATAGCCGCGCACCACGTCGCCATGGCCATAGGTCAATACCGTCGGCAGGTCGTCGCTCTCGTGCCGCTGGGCCACCAGGAACGGGCCGGCGCCGGCGACCGGATTGTCGTATAGCCGGGAGCCGAACCCGAGTTCGGCCAGCGCCGGGGCGATTTCGTCGCTCAGGTAGGCCCGCAGTAACGGGCCGCTATCGGGCTCCTGGCTTTCGGTGCGAAACGCCACGCGCTGGCGCAACGTCTCGAGAAAGGCGCCACGCTCGAAATGGTGGGTGACGTTGTCGATGGCGATGTCGCGGCTCACGTGGGTTCTCCGGGGCGGCGCGTTCGGTTTCGGATGCCGGCCGACGCGTACAAATAGATGCGGAAATTGTGAGCCGCGCCATCGTTGTAGACAATGTCAATATTTATCACTTATCTTTGCCGAAATGGCAAAGCGGAGAGATCATGCAAAACAACGCGCTACGTTATTTTCTCGAGGTGGCGCGCACCGGTTCGCTCACCAAGGCATCCGAGCGGCTCTATGTGGCGGTCTCGGCGCTGAGCCGGCAGATCGCCAAGCTCGAGAGCGAGATGGGCACGCCGTTGTTCGAGCGGCGCCCGCGTGGCATGGTGCTCAGCGAAGCCGGCGAGCTACTGGCCGCTCATGCGCGGCGCACCCTGCTGGAGGCCGAGCGTGTGACCGACGAAATTCGGGGTCTTACCTCGGGCGGCCGGGCGACCTTGCGGGTGGCGAGTTCCGAGGGTGTGGCCAACGACTTCCTGCCCCAGGTGTTTGCGCGATTTCGCCAGTCTTATCCGCAAACGCACCTGCAGCTCAATGTGGCCGCGCCGTCCGAAGCGACCCGCCGGGTGCGCGAGGGTACTGCCGATATCGCGGTGTGCTTCAGCCTCGCGCCGGAAAAGGACATTCACGTCCACTATGCGCAGCGCGCGCCGATTTTCGCGCTGGTGCGAGATATTCATCCGCTGGCAGGGCGCGAGGCCGTTTCGCTGGCCGATCTGTTGCCGTACCCGCTGGCGATCTCGGAGCCGGGAGTGACGATCCGGCAACTCTTCGATATTGGTTGCAGCCTCGAGGGGCTGCTGTTCGAACCGGTGTTTGTCAGCAACTATCACGCCGCCCTGTACAGCTTCGTGCAGACCACCGACGCGGTGATGCTGACGGGCTACCTCACCGTGCGCGGCCGGCTCAAGTCGGATCGCGTGGCCGCCGTGCCGCTGAGCAATCCGGAATTGCACCAGCGAACCTTGCAGGTGCAGACCATGGCCGGGCGTACGCTGCCGGGCGCGGTCAATGCATTCCTCGACCTGGTGATCGCCGCCATTCACGATCCGACCCGGCTGGATTGAGCGGCCTTGGCGCTCGCATCGGCCGCGGAATTGTTAAACTGTGGCGAACGGCGCCACTCGCCGGTTTCCCAGCCCGACACTTCTCATGCTTGCCCCTTCTCACTGGATGATGCTGACCAATCTGGCCGATTCGGCGGTGCTCGCGCCCGCCGCGCTGGCGATTGCGATCTGGCTGGCCGCCAGCCGGGCCTGGCGCCTGGCAACGCTGTGGTGCGCGTTGTTCGGCGTCGGCGTGGTGATGGTCGCGGCAACCAAGATCGCCTTCATCGGTTGGGGATTGGGGGTGCGGTCGCTGAATTTCACCGGCATCAGCGGCCACACGATGCTGGCCACCGCCGTCTACCCGACCATCCTTTGGCTCGTGCTGCAGCGTTACCGGCCGGCGGTGCGCAACACGGGCGCCGCGCTCGGGCTCCTGTTCGGTGTCGTTGTCGGCCTGTCGCGACTGGTGCTGCATGCGCATTCGCCATCCGAAGTGGTCGCCGGGTGCCTGTGGGGCGCGGTCGTCAGCATCGGGTTCATCGCACTGTCGCAATTGCGCAGCCTGCCGGCGCTGCATCCGTTGATGTTCGTCTGCAGTCTGCTGCTTATCGGCGCGGTGTTGTACGGCACGCGCGCGCCGAGCCAGCGTCTGATCATTCGCACCGCGCTGGCGCTGTCGGGCCATCACGAGCCTTATATACGCGTTACCTGGCGCATGCGTGGCACGGGCCGCGGCCAACCCGCCCATGCGGCGCCTGTGTGCCGCGACGGGTTGTCGGGAACATAGCGCCGAGCTGTTCTTGCCGGGCGTTGCCCGATAGTGTCGTCTTGCCGTGCGTCATACCCATGGATATCGATCGCCGATGAATTCACTGCCGTTTCTCGAACGTTTCTCCCTGCAGGGGCAATGCGCGCTGGTGACCGGCGGCGCGCGCGGACTCGGGTTCGAAATCGCCCGCGCGATGGCCGGCGCCGGCGCGCACGTGGTCATCTCGGGGCGCGACCCGGCTCGCCTCGAGCAGGCACGGGAAGTCATCGCGGCCGGTGGCTCGGCAGTATCGGGCGCTGCTTTCGACATGGCCGACACGGCGGCGATGCGCGCGGCGCTCGGCGCCATCGTCGCCCGCCAGGGGCGGCTCGATATCGTGGTGAACTGCGTCGGCGCTCGCTCGCGCCAACCGCTGCAGGATTTCGCCGATGACGATATTCGCGCACTGCTGGAGACCGATCTGACCGCCGGTATCCTGTTGGCGCGCGAAGCGGCCCGGCATATGCTGGCGCGCGGCCATGGACGGCTGATTACCGTGACTTCGATTGCCGGTCATGTCGCGCGCGCGGGCGATGCCGTCTACACGGCGGCCAAGCAGGGGCTGACCGGACTGGTACGGGCGCTGGCCGTCGAATATGGCGCGCACGGCATTACCAGCAATGCCATTGCGCCGGGATTTTTCGCCACCGAGACGAACGCGCCGATGGTGACCGATCCCGCGATCGTCGCCCATGTCGAGCGGCGCATTCCGCTCAAGCGCTGGGGCCGGCCCGATGAGATCGCCGGCGCGGCGGTGTTTCTCGCCTCGCCCGCGGCGTCATTCGTCAACGGCCATGTGCTGACGGTGGATGGCGGTATGACGATTACGATGTGAACCCGGCTGCGTGGGGCTGCCGCTCAGGAAAAAATCCGGCGCGCGTGAATGCCCAGGCCGGTAGCCACGCTGGCCAGCCGATCGCCTGCCACCGGCAAGGCGTTCGGAAAGGCAGCGGCCAGCGCGTTCGACAGAAAGCGCAATCCGGTCGAGCCGCCGGTGAAGTAGAGCGCGTCGATCGCCTGCGGAGCGACGCCGGCGGCGCGCGCGGTGTGTGTAGCAGCGGCCACGATGCGCTGCGTTTCCTCGCGTGTCGACTCGATCAATCCATGCTCGTCGAACGCGAGCGACAGATCCTCCTCCAGTAATTCCAGATCGATGCGCGTAGCGCTTCC
>JAGXBI010000139.1 GCA_018971155.1 Burkholderiales bacterium | reverse complement strand
CTGCGATATGGGGAAAAACCGGGGGCTACGAAGGCAGGGGGGAGGGTGGCGGAGGGCGTGGGATTCGAACCCACGAAGGCCGTGAAGCCTTGCCGGTTTTCAAGACCGGTGCATTCAACCGCTCTGCCAGCCCTCCGAGGGCGCTATTGTAACCGCAAGCGCGGCGGCGGCGCGCGCGTCGCCGTTTTTTTTGCGTGTGTCGGGCGGCTCAGGACGGCAGGAACAGCGCCTGCAGGTCGTTGAGGAAGCGCAGGCCGAGCGGGGTGGGGGCGATGCGGCCCGGATCGTCGACCAGCAATCCTTTGGCGACGGCTGCGGCCAGCGGCTTGGCGATTTGGGCGACCGACAGGCCGGTGCGGTCGGCGAAGGTGTCGGTGGGCACGCCCTCGGTCAGGCGCAGGGCGTTCAGCATGAATTCGAACGGCAGTTCCTGCGCGCTGACTTCATGTTCTTCCTGCAGCGGCGTGCCGGCCGCGCACTGTGCGATGTATTGCTGCGGATGCCGGTGCCGTACCTGGCGCACGATGCGATGCGGAAACGATAGTTTGCCGTGCGCGCCGGCGCCGATGCCCAGATAATCGCCGAAACGCCAGTAGTTCAGGTTATGACGCGATTGGCGGTGCGGCTGGCCATAGGCGGAAACCTCGTAATGCGCGAAGCCTGCCTCGGCAGTGCGCTGGTGGATCCATTCCTGCATGTCGGCCGAAGCATCTTCGTCGGGCAGGCTGGGCGGGTACTTGTGAAACAGGGTATTGGGTTCGAGCGTCAGGTGGTAGAGCGACAGATGCGGCGGCGCGAAGCCCAGCGCCGTTTCCACATCCTGCCGGCATTCGGCCAGCGTCTGCGAGGGCAGCGCAAACATCAGATCGAGGTTGAAGTTGTCGAAATGACGCTGCGCGATGTCGATCGCGTGGCGGGCCTCGGCGGCATCGTGAATGCGTCCGAGCGCCTGCAGGTGGCGATCGTTGAAGCTCTGGATGCCGATCGACAGGCGGTTGACGCCGCTGGCGCGAAAGTTGCGGAATTTCTCCGCTTCGAAGGTGCCCGGGTTGGCTTCGAGCGTGATTTCGGCGTCGGCGTCGAGCGGCAGCAGCGCGCGGATGTCGGAGAGCAGCCGGTCGAGCCCGGCGGCCGACAGCAGGCTGGGCGTGCCGCCGCCGATGAATACGGTGTGCACCGGCCGGCCCCACACCAGCGGCAGGCTGTGTTCGAGGTCTTGGCGCAGGGCGTCGAGGTAGGCCGATTCGGGGAATGCGGTGCTGCCGCCTTCGCCCTTCCATTCATGCGAATTGAAATCGCAGTACGGGCATTTGCGCACGCACCACGGGAAATGCACATACAGCGACAGCGGCGGCAGGGCCGGCAGCTTGAGCTGGCCGGGCCGCAGGAAATTCTGTACCGGGGTATTCATGCTCACGTCGTTTGCCCCAGTTTCTCGATCAGTTGGCGCAGCGCGCGCGCCCGGTGACTGACTTCGTTTTTTACTTCGGGCGACAGTTCGGCCGCGGTCTGGCCAAGTGCCGGAATGAAAAAGTGCGGATCGTAGCCGAAGCCCTGCGTGCCGCGCGGGAGGTCGATGATCTGTCCGTCCCAGCGGCCCTCGGCGAAGATGGGCAGGGGATCGTCGGCGCGCCGCACCAGCACCAGCGCGCAGTAGTAGCAGGCGGTGCGCTCGCCGGCGCCCGGATGCGCGGCGAGCTGCTCGATCAGATGCGCGTTGTTGGCGACGTCGGATTTGGCTTTGCCTACCAGGCTCGCGTAGCGCGCCGAATAGACGCCGGGCGCGCCGTGCAAGGCCGCCACGCACAAGCCGGAATCGTCGGCCAGGGCCGGCAGGCCGGTGGCGGCGCTGGCGTGGCGCGCCTTGGCCAGCGCGTTTTCGATAAAGGTCACGTGCGGCTCGTCCGCTTCGCTCACGCCGAGCGCGCCTTGCGGCACCAGTTCGATGCCCAGCGGCCGGAACAGTGCTTCGAATTCGCGCAGTTTGCCCGGATTGTTGGAGGCCAATACGATGCGGTCCAGCATGTCAGAGCAATCCCAGGGCTTGTTTTTGCAACTGGACGAGTTGGCCGATGCCCGTGCTCGCCAGATCCAGCAGCGTGTTGCTTTGCTCGCGGGTGAACGGCTCGCCCTCGGCGGTGCCCTGGATTTCGACGAAGCCGCCGGCGCCGGTCATGACGACGTTCATGTCGGTGTCGCAATCGGAGTCTTCGAGATAGTTCAAATCGAGCACGGGCACGCCGCGATGAATGCCTACCGACACCGCGGCGACGAAATCGCGGATCGGCGATTCGGCGAGCTGGCCGCTGGCCAGCAGTTCGCTGACCGCGTCGTGCGCCGCGACGAACGCACCGGTGATCGAGGCCGTGCGAGTGCCGCCATCGGCCTGGATCACGTCGCAGTCGAGGTGCAGCGTGCGCTGGCCGAATTTTTCGAGGTCGAACACGGCGCGCAGCGCGCGCCCGATCAGGCGCTGGATTTCCTGGGTGCGCCCGCTTTGCTTGCCGCGCGCGGCCTCGCGGTCGCCCCGCGTGTGGGTCGCGCGCGGCAGCATGCCGTATTCCGCTGTGAGCCAGCCCTGGTTTCTGTCGCGCAGGAAGGGCGGCACTTTTTCCGCCACGCTGGCCGTGCAGATGACCTTGGTCTCGCCGAATTCGACCAGCACCGAGCCCTCGGCGTATTTGGTGTACCGGCGCGTGATGCGCACCGGACGCATGGCGTCGGCGCGGCGGCCGTCGGGGCGGGTGGCGGGTGGCATTGAGGCAGAAGTCATGAAGGTATCCGGCAAGAGAAAATAGGCCAATGGTAGCGCCAAACGCGCTGCGTGCGCGCGCCGGCGCAGCGGGCCTCGACGTTTTGGCGGGGGCAAAACCGGAAAGTGCGATAATCGACGCTTATCAACGCTCTCCATAAAAGCGCCGCGCGGCGGCGCTTTTCGGATTTTCCAATGAAAGAAAAAAATCTTTACAGCATGACCGGCTATGCGAGCGCGACACGCGAGATCGCGGTGGCCGGGCTCGCGGGCACGGCGCACAACCTGAGCGTGTCGGTGGAGCTGCGTACCGTCAACTCGCGTTTTCTCGATTTGGCTTTCCGCATGCCGGAAGAATGCCGGGCATGCGAGCCGGCGCTGCGCGAATCGCTGAGCGCGCGCCTGTCGCGCGGCAAGGTCGATATTCGCGTGAATGTGCAACGCGGCGAGAATTTGCTCTCGGGCGAGGTCAACCGCGACACGCTGGTGCAACTGGCCGCGCTCGAGCAGCAGGTGCTGGCGGTGTTTCCCGATGCCGAGCGCATGCGCACCGGTGAAATTCTGCGCTGGCCGGGCGTGCTCGGCGAGCAGGACCTGAGCGCCGACATGCTGCGCGACGCAGTCATCGAGTGCGGCAAGGCGGCGCTCGACGATCTGGTTGAAGTGCGCCAGCGCGAGGGTGCGCAGCTCAAGGTGATGCTGCTCGATCGCATCGCGAAGATGGAGGCGATTCTCGCCGGCCTGCAGCCGCTGGTGCCGGAGCTGATCGCGCGGCATCAGCAGAAAATCGTCGATCGCCTGCAGGAAGCCCTGGGGCTGGCGCTGCCCGACGGCGCGCCCGGCATCGGCAAGGAAGAAGTGGCCGAGCGGATTCGCCAGGAAGTGACGATGTACGGCGTGCGCATCGACGTGGCCGAGGAAATGACGCGGCTCGACACGCATCTGAAGGAGACGCGGCACCTGCTCGACAAGGGCGGCCAGCTCGGCAAGCGGCTCGACTTCATGATGCAGGAGCTCAATCGCGAGGCCAATACGCTGGGCTCGAAAGCCGCTTCGAAGGAGTTGGCCGATGCGTCGATGGAGCTGAAACTGTTCATCGAGCAGATGCGCGAGCAAGTGCAGAACCTGGAGTGAGCGATGAAGCACGAGATCAAGCACGACACCCCTCACGAGCACCCCGAGCACCGGGATTATCCCGGCAACCTGTTCATGGTGGTGGCGCCTTCGGGCGCCGGCAAATCGACGCTGGTCAATGCGCTGCTGGCACAGGACCCGGACATCTGCCTGTCGGTGTCGTTCACCACGCGCGCGCCGCGCCCCGGCGAGCAGGACGGCGAAGCCTATCATTTCGTGAGCGTCGAGGAATTCCTGCGGCGCCGGCGCGCGGGCGAGTTTCTTGAAAGCGCCGAGGTGCACGGCAACTACTATGCGACGTCGCGCGTGTGGATCGAAGAGCAGATGAGCGAAGGCCGTGACGTGCTGCTGGAGATCGACTGGCAGGGTGCGCAGCAGGTGCGCAAGCAGTTCCGCAACGCGGTGGGCATTTTTATTTTGCCGCCGTCGATCGCCGCGCTCGAGGAGCGCCTGAAGAAGCGCGGGCAGGACGAGCCGAATGTGATCGCGCGGCGACTGCTGGCCGCGGGCGGCGAAATGGCGCATGCGGGCGAAGCCGATTATGTGCTGATCAACGAGGAATTCGCACGCGCGCTGCGCGAGCTGCAAAGCGTGGTGACCGCCACGCGCTTGCGGTTTGCGTCGCAGCGCGCGCGCCACGAGGATCTGTTCATTCAGTTGGGCATTCACTCGCCCCAGGCGACCGAATAAGCGATCGCTGCGAGGCGCACTCGCAGGCATCGCCAGCAGCAGCGCACGCAACAGACTTTGAGCGGCCGGCACGTGAACTTGCCGGCTGAGCTAAAATACGAACATCTTGAGAAGGAATACCGTTATGGCCCGAATTACCGTTGAAGACTGCCTGAAGAAAATCCCCAATCGCTTCGAGCTGGCGCTTGCCGCAACCTATCGCGCGCGCCAGTTGGCACAGGGGCACACGCCGAAGGTCGACAGCAAGGACAAGCCGACCGTGATTGCGTTGCGTGAGATCGCCAGCGGGCAAGTCGGCGTCGAAATGCTGAAGAAAGTCCCGGTCTGACGACTGGTCATCGCTCGCAGTCAATCCGAGGGCCGACCGATGCAGGTGCAAGCATGAGTACCGCGAAATCCCCGGCCCCCGATATTGCGCCGGTCGAGAAGAAAAAGAAAAGCGAAAGCTCGACCCGCCAGTACATCGATGCACTGCTCGAGCAGTCGTATCGCCATCTTTTTGGTCCCACCGCCACACCCGAGCAGCCCCGCAAGCCGGAGGTCGTGTCGATCGCCCGCCTCAAGGGGTTGCTCAGCGCATACCTGAAAAGCAGCGATCTGGCCCAGATCAAGGAAGCGTTTCACTTCAGCGATGAAGCGCATCTGGGGCAATACCGTCAGAGTGGCCAGCCTTACATCACGCATCCGGTGGCGGTCGCCGAGATCTGCGCCGAGTGGAAGCTCGACCCGCAGTCGGTGATGGCTGCTTTGCTGCACGACGTGATGGAAGACCAGGGCGTGACCAAGGCCGAGCTGGCCGAGCGGTTCGGCCCGAAAGTCGCCGAACTGGTCGATGGCCTTTCCAAGCTCGACAAGATGGAGTTCCGCAGCCGCGAGGAAGCGCAGGCCGAGAGTTTTCGCAAGATGCTGCTGGCGATGGCGCGCGACGTGCGAGTGATTCTGGTCAAGCTGGCCGACCGCCTGCATAACATGCGCACGCTGGGCGTGACGGCCATGGAGAAACGCCGGCGGGTGGCGCGCGAGACGCTCGATATCTATGCGCCGATCGCCAACCGGCTGGGTTTGAACAATACCTACCGCGAGCTGCAGGATCTGAGTTTCGCCAATTACTATCCGCGGCGTTACGCGACGCTCGACAAGGCGGTCAAGGCCGCGCGCGGCAACCGCCGCGAAGTGGTCGGCAAGATTCTCGACGCGGTGCAGAAGTCGCTCAAGGAAGGCGGCGTCAAGGCCGAGGTCTACGGGCGCGAGAAGACGCTCTACAGCATCTACAACAAGATGCGGGAAAAGCAGCTGTCGTTTTCGCAGGTGCTCGACGTGTACGGCTTTCGGGTGGTGGTCGACGCCAATGTGCAGTGTTATATGGCGCTCGGCATCCTGCACGGCCTTTACAAACCGGTGCCAGGCAAGTTCAAGGATTACATCGCGATTCCGAAGCTCAATGGCTATCAATCGCTGCATACGACGCTGGTAGGACCGTTCGGCACGCCGATCGAGTTTCAGATCCGCACGCGCCGCATGCATCAGATCGCCGAGGCAGGGGTGGCGGCGCACTGGCTCTACAAGAACGGCGGCGCCGACATGAACGATGTGCAGAAGCACGCGCATCAGTGGCTGCAGTCGCTGCTCGACATTCAAAGCGAAACGGGGGACTCCACCGAGTTTCTCGAACACGTCAAGATCGACCTGTTCCCTGACGCCGTTTATGTATTTACGCCGAAGGCGCGCATTCTGGCGCTGCCGCGCGGGGCCACCGCGCTGGATTTCGCGTACGCGGTGCACAGCGACCTGGGCAATCAGTGCGTCGCCGTCAAGGTCAACAATGAATTGCTGCCGTTGCGCACCGAGCTGAAAAACGGTGACATCGTCGAAGTCATCACCGCGCCGTACTCGAAGCCGAATCCGGCATGGCTGGGGTTCGTGCGCACCGGCAAGGCGCGCTCGGCGATTCGCCATTACCTCAAGACGATGCGCTTTGGCGAATCGGTGCAACTGGGCGAGCGGCTGGTCGAGCAGGCGCTCAAGAGCTACGGGCTCAACGCGGCCGAGATCAGCCAGGAAATCTGGGACAAGCTGGCGCAATGGACCGGCAACAAGGATCGTCAGGAGATCTTCGCCGATATCGGTCTGGGGCGCCGCGTGGCCGCGGTAATGGCCAAGCGCCTGGCCGTGCTGATCAGCGGCAAGGACGGCGAGAACGAAACCCTGGACGAGGCCGAGGCGCTGCGCCTGGAAGAAGCGGTCAGCGCACCGGTGCTGATCACCGGCACCGAGGGCATGTCGGTGCAGTTCGCGCCCTGCTGCCGCCCGATTCCGGGCGACAACATCATGGGCTACATCGGCATCGGCATGGGCATGGCGATTCACACCACCGACTGCCGCGTGGCGCGCCGCATTCACCGCAAGGATCCGACGCGCTGGATCGACGTCGCATGGTCGCCGCAACCGGGGCGGCTGTTCGATGTGGCGGTCAAGATTCTGGTGCGTCACAATCGCGGCGTATTCGCCCGGGTGGCGGCCGATATCACCGCTTCGGACGCCAATATCGTGCACATCGCGATGGACGACGTGATGCCGCAGGAGTCCGCGCAGCTGCGCTTTATCATCCAGGTGTCCGACCGCGTTCATTTGGCCAATGTGATGCGGCGCGTGCGCACCAACCCGGACGTGATTCGCGTGGCTCGCGAGCGGCCCGGCGAGCGGCACCAGGAAGAGCTGCATGCCGCTCACGCGATGCGCGTGACGCGCGATCGCGGCGACTACTGAGCGGCCGGCTGCGCCGCCAGAACCGGGTAGCTGACGTCCAGTATCTCGATTTGCTCGACGCCGCCGGGTGTGCGCAGCGAGACCGTGTCGCCCACGCGCGCCTTGGTGAGCGCCCGGGCAATCGGCGATACCCAACTGACATGACCTCGTTCGAGATCGACCTCATCGACCCCGACGATCATGATCGTATGCTCGTCGCCGGCCGAGTCGGCGTAATGCACCTGTGCGCCGAAGAAAACCTGGTCCTGGTTTTCCTGGCGCCGCGTGTCGACGACTTCGGCCAGATCGAGCCGCTTGGTGAGAAAACGAATGCGCCGATCGATTTCGCGCAGCCGGCGCTTGCCGTAGATATAGTCGCCGTTTTCGGAGCGGTCGCCGTTGGAGGCGGCCCACGAGACGATGCGCACGACTTCGGGGCGCTCGACGTCGATCAGGTGCAGCAGCTCATCCTTCAGGCGCTGATAGCCGGCCGGCGTGATGTAGTTCTTCGCGCCAGCCGGAATCTCCGGCGCAGCGATTTCGAGATCGTCGTCGTTGTCGTTCTCTTTGACAAAAGCTTTGTTCATGGTGTCCGGGCTTGCTATTCAGCGGCTAACTGAACAATTATAGGATGCGGTTTACAATCCTTGCCTCCGGGAGCTCGATATGACTCAACCTTTTCTGGCCGTGCTCAAGCCTCACACCAGCGACATCGGCGCATTTACCGTGCAGCGCTCGTTGCCCGGCATGCCTTTCAAGACGGTCGGGCCATTCATTTTCTTCGACCACATGGGGCCGGCCACGCTGAGTGCAGGGCAGGGCATGGACGTGCGCCCGCACCCGCACATTGGCCTGGCCACCGTCACGTATCTGTTCGAGGGCGAAATCATGCACCGCGACAGCCTGGGCAGCGAGCAGCGCATTCGCCCGGGCGATGTCAACTGGATGACCGCCGGGCGCGGCATCGTGCATTCCGAACGCACGCCGCCCGACGTGCGCGAGCGGGGCGGGCCGGTGCACGGCATTCAGACCTGGGTTGCGCTGCCACGCGCGGACGAAGAGACCGAACCCTCGTTCTCGCATCATCCGGCCGCGACGCTGCCCGAGATCGAGCTGCCTGGCGTGCGCCTGCGCGTGATTGCCGGCAACGCCTACGGCCGGCAATCGCCCGTGCGCATTTTTTCCGGCACCCTGTATGTGGCCGTCGAAATGCAGGCGGGAGCATCGTTCGAGGTGCCGCCCGAGCATGCCGAGCGAGGCCTGTATGTGGTCGACGGTGACGTGACGGTCGATGGCCAGGCGTTACCGCCGCAGCGCCTGGGCGT
>JAGXBI010000138.1 GCA_018971155.1 Burkholderiales bacterium | reverse complement strand
TGAATCAGATCCCTCAGCTTCTTCTTCAGCGTGATGAAGGCCATGTCGGTCTCGTCGCGCGGCCGCGGCAGGTCGACCTCGATATCGGCCTTGACCTGCCCGGGGCGACGCGTGAGCACGATGATACGGTCCGACAGAATGATCGCCTCCTCGATGCTGTGCGTCACCAGCACCATGGTCTTGCGGTGCTGCACGTCGCTCGATGCGAGCAGCCGCCCCATCTCTTCCTGCATCAACGCGCGGTTTTGCGCGTCGAGCGCGGCGAACGGCTCGTCCATCAGCAGCACGTGCGGGTCGACCGCCAGCGCGCGCGCGATCGACACGCGCTGGCGCATGCCGCCCGACAGCTGATGCGGATATCGCTGCTCGAACCCGGCCAGGCCGACCAGTTCGATCTGGCGCCGCACGATCTCGCCGCGCTCGGGCGCCGGCACCCGCTTCATCTCCAGCCCGAAGCCAATATTCTGCGCCACCGTCATCCACGGAAACAAAGCGTAGTCCTGGAACACCATGGTGCGTTCCCAGGCCGGCTTGCAGACCGACTGTCCGTCCACCGCGATGGTGCCCTCGGAGGGCGTCTCGAACCCGGCCAGCAGGTTCAGCAACGTGGTCTTGCCGCAACCACTATGGCCGAGGATCGAGCAGAACTCGTGATCCCTGACCTTGAAGCTGACGTTATCCAGCGCAAGCACCGAGGTCTCTTGCGCGCCGTGGCCCGGATAGACCTTGGACACATTGGCAATGCTCACTTCGCTCATGCCTTCCCTCCTCCTGCGACCGCGCCGTTCACCGGCCCACCGAACGCGACCACGGCAACCAGCGCCGCATCGCCACGCGTATGACCCGATCCATTACAAACCCGACCAGGCCGATGGTCGCCATGCCGACGATCACGTAATCGGTGCGCAGCACCGTGCGAGCGTCGTTGATCATGAAGCCCAGGCCAGAGATCGCCCCCACCAGTTCGGCCGCCACCAGCGCCATCCAGCCGACCCCCAGGCCGATGCGAATGCCGGTCATGATCTGTGGCAGGGCCGCCATCAGGGCAATGCGCCAAAGGATCTTCCACTCCGGCGCACCCAGGCAGCGTGCCGCCCGAATCAGGTTCGGCTCGATCCCCTTGACGCCGGTGATGGTGTTGAGCAGGATCGGGAAGAAGATGGCCAGGAAAATAATAAAAACGTTCTGCGTGTCGCCGATGCCGAACCACAGGATCGACAGCGGAATCCACGCGAGCGGCGGCACCGGCCGCAGAATCTCGAAGACCGGATCGAGCTGCTCTTCGACCCACGGCCACCAGCTCATCGCAATCCCGATCGGGATCGCGACGGTCGCCCAGGCGAATGCCATCAGCTCGCGCCGCACGCTGTCATGCAGGTTTTGCCACAGCTCGCCCGACCTGATCAGCTCGAGCGCGGCCTTGGCCACCGTCGAAGGCGGCGGCAACAGCGTGCGCGTGGTGTCGCTGAGCACTACGCGGCTGATGTACTCCCACAACCCCAGCAACAGTGCGAGCAGGATCAGTCGGCGCAGCCTCCTGGCAATCTGCGCCACCATGCCCGGCGGCTTGCGCACCGCCAGCGCCTCTTTCGGGGGCGTGGCGGCGCGTACGGTTTTACGGCTTGCTTGCTGCACCATATCCATGTCTCCTCCTTGCCGATGCGAATCCATCGCCGCGCCCATCGACCGGGCGCGGAGCGAGCAGCGATCCGTCAGGGCGCATACTGCTTGCCGTCGAACATCCACGGCTTGGTCAGGTCGCCGGGCTGCGGAAACGCCTGGGCCTGCTTGAGATTCTGGGGCGTCTCGTAAGCCGGATAGGGAATCTTGTCAGGCGAGCCGCTCCAATGCGCCGGAATGAACGGCGGCTGCGCGGGCCGCGCCCAGCCCAGCTTTTCGAACGTCTTGTCCATGAACTGCGGATCGACCGCGGCTTCGAAGTCCTTGGCCGTGAGCGGGTGCTCGATACGCTTGTTTTGATAAAGCCATTTGAAGATCGTCTCGTTGGCCGCCCCCCAGAACGCGCCATTGGGATACACATAGGTCGGCTTGTAGAGATTGTTGTAGGCTTCGATCTGCTGCAGCAGCAAGGTCTTCGAATAATTCCTCAACTGCGGATCCTCGCTCATCAACTGCGCCGCCTGCCTGGGATGCAGCCTGGTCCAGAGCGTCGCCTCGACGAACGCGTCGGACAGAGCCTGCGCGACATCGGGCGCGTGCTGAATCACCTCCTCGCGCACATAGAACTGTCCTTCATACATGTTGTACGGATAGATCGAGTCGATAATGCGCCCGGTCTTGCGCTCATTCACGATCATGGTCGGCGTAGGATCCCACGACGCGACGGCCGCCAGCCCCTTGGGCATCGCCATCTGGTCGCCAGGCGACATGTTCTTCAGGATGATGTCCTTGCCGATCTTCACGCCGTTGACTTCGGCAGCCATCTGCACATAGAACTCGGCCGACGATCCGGTCACCAGGCCGATCGCCGCGGGCGGATTGCTGCCCTTGAGATCCTTGAAGCTCTTCAGCGGCGAGTCGTTCGGCACCACCAGCGCGTGCAGCAGGTTCGGGCTCTCGATGGCGATCGCCTTGACCGGAATGCGCTTGTCGATCAGCGAGGTGAACGGGAAATTGCCGCCGCTGCCCGCCTGGAAACGGCCCGAGACAATCACTTCGTTGATGGCCGGCCCCGAGGCGAACGCCTGGAATTTCGCATCGACTCCGCGCTTCTTGAGCAAACCCATGCGATCCATCACGATATTGATCGTATTCTGCCCCGACCAGGGCGCCTGGTAGGCAATCTTCAGCGGCCACCAGCCCTGGCTCTTGAGCCATTGCACCGATTGCGGCGAAATCTGCTGGTACGGCAACGGCCAGCCCCAGTCGGTGAATTTCTGTTGGGCAAAACCGAACGACGGCGCCGCCACCAGCAGCAGCGTCGCGACGATCCGCCACAGCCAGGCAAGACGGGCGGGATGGGTAGGCCTTGAGTGATGCATCATTGTCTCCTCGCTAAGTGGGAGCCCGTCGGAACCGACCGACGGGCCGCAGCGACCTCTCGATCGCGCCAACTGCAACCGCCCCTCGTTTATCCCGCGACGTCATCGACTGCGCCGCGTGTCATATTTTGATGGTCATCTCCGTGCCGGCAAAGCGCACCCGCGCATAGCCAAGATCCGCGCGCGCGCCGAGGTAGCCGAGCAGCTCGTGCAAGGGCGACGTCCTGAAGCGGCATTCCGGCACCGGGTTCCTCAGAGTCTTGAGCAATGCCTCGTCATAGAACGCATGCAGCAGCAGGTCTTCATCGCTCGCGCTCTTGCCGAGCGCGCGCCGCAGGCGCGGCAGGCCCGGCGCGAGGTGCTCGCCCGGGCGCGCCGTGACGATCTCGTCAGGCCTGATATTGGCCCGCTCCCAGAATGCATCGGCCGGCTTGGCCGCCAGCTTGCCGTAATAGCCCATCGCATACTTGCGCACCTCGTCTGGAATCGTCTTGTAGCGCTCGCCCTGCACGACGTTAAGCACCGCCTGGGTGATGATGTACTGCGCGAACGGACTCACCAGGATCGGGTAGCCGAGATCCTGCCGGACCTGCGCGGCCTCTTCCAGAATCTCCGGCAAGCGCGCCGCCATGCCCATCGTCTCCAGTTGCGACTTGAGATTCGAAATCATGCCGCCCGGTACCTGGTGCTCGTACAGCGCGGGGTCGTAGGCGGCGACCTTGCCGCGCGGCTTGCCCTCGCGCTCGCATAGCCAGTCGAAATAGCCGGACACCTCCCGCAGCGCGGCGCGGTCGATACCTGTGCTCAAGCCCAGCGCCCGCGCGTTGTCGTCGATCTCTTCTGCCGCCGGCAACGATGCGCCATTGGCCAGTGGTTCGACTGCCGTGTAGCCGTAACGAAAGCCGCTGGCCATTGCCACCTCGTACACAGCCGGCGCCAGCCCCGACTGGCAATGCGAATGCAGCTTGAGCGGAATCCCGCCGGCCGCGGCCACCAGCGCCGGGAACAGTGTGCGCCCCCGCTCCGGCGTGAGCAGGCCGGTGGGATCCTTGACCGAAATGAAGTCGGCCTGCAGCGCGACCAGCTCCTTCACACGCTCCACATAGTAGGCATCGGTGTGTACCGGGCTCAGCGTATAGGTAACCATCGCGTTGATCTTCATGCCGGCCTCGCGGCCGGATCTGACCGACGATTCGATGTTGCGATTGTCGTTGAGGGCGTCGTACACCGTCAGCACCTTGATGCCGCGCCGGGCCAGCGCCTCGGAATTCAAGGCGATGACGTCGTCCGGAAACAGCTCGAAGGTATACAGGCTCTGTCCGCGCGTGAGACCGTCACAGGGCGTGGCCAGCCGCTCGCACAACAGGCCGACGCGCTCCCACGGGTTTTCGTGCAGATAGCGCACGCACACGTCGAACACCGCGCCGCCGAGAATGTTCACATAACCGTAGCCGACCCGATCGATCGCCCCGAGAATCGGCGTCATCATCGCGGTGGTCATGCGCGTCGACCACAGGCACTGGTGCGCGTCGCGCAGCGTCACGTCGACCAGCTCGAAAGTCCCGCCGGGCTTGCCGGCCGGCACGGTTGCGGCTCGCGTCATAGCGCCTCCAGCAGGTTTTCCTCGACAAACTTGGTATGCACGTCGCCCTGCTGGAACCGCGCGTCGCGCAGCAGCTTCTGGTGAAACGACAACGTGGTTTTGACCCCCTCCACCCGCATCTCCCACAGCGCCCGGCGCATGCGCGCCAACGCCTCCTCGCGCGAGTGGCCCCAGGCGATCACCTTGGCCAGCAGCGAATCGTAGTACGGCGGCACGCGGTAGCCGGTATATAGATGAGAGTCGACCCGGATGCCGGGTCCGCCGGGCATATGAAAATGCGCGATCGCACCGGGGCACGGCGCGAAGCCGTTATCCGGATCCTCGGCATTGATGCGGCATTCGATCGCATGGCCCTGCAACCGGATCTCGCTCTGGTCGATCTCCAATGGCTGCCCCTGCGCAATGCCGATCTGCGCTTTGACGATGTCGATGCCGGTCACCAGTTCGCTGACCGGATGCTCGACCTGCACGCGGGTATTCATCTCCATGAAATAGAATTCGCCGCTGGCCGGGTCGAGAATGCATTCGATCGTGCCGGCGCTCGTGTAACCGACATGCCGGCACAGGCGCACCGCGGCCTCGCCGATCCGGGCGCGCACGGCATCGTCGAGCACTGGCGACGGGCTTTCCTCGAGCAGCTTCTGATTGCGCCTCTGGATCGAGCAGTCGCGCTCGCCCAGGTGCAGCACGCGCTGCCCATCCGACAGGATTTGTATTTCGATATGGCGGATGCGCGTCAGGTATTTTTCGACATAGATCGCGTCGTCGTTGAAGGCCGCCTTGGCCTCGCGCGCGGCGTTGAGGTACTCCGCCTCGATATCCTTCTCGGCATGCACGATCCGCATGCCCCGACCGCCACCGCCGGCAGCCGCCTTCAGGATCACCGGATAACCGAGCCTGGCCGCCACCTCGCGGGCCTCGGGCACGCCCGAGACCGTGCCGGCCGAGCCCGGCGTGGTCGGCACGCCCGCCTCGTCGGCCATGCGCCGCGCCATCGCCTTGTCGCCCATGAGCGAGATGACATCCGCACTGGGCCCGATGAAGGTGATTTCCTCCTTCTCGCACAACCGCGCGAAATGCGCGTTTTCGGAGAGAAAGCCGTAGCCGGGATGAATCGCGTCGGCGCCGTGCATCAACGCGGCCGAGACGATGAACTCCGCATTCAGATAGCTTTGGCTCGAACGCGGCGGCCCGATGCACACGGCCCGGTCGGCCAGCCGCACGGCGAGCGAATCGCTGTCGGCTTCGGAATAAATCTGCACGGTTTCCAAGCCGAGTTCGCGGCAGGCCCGCAAAATGCGCACCGCGATTTCGCCGCGGTTGGCCACCAGTACACGCTTGAAAGGTTTTGCCATGATCGTCACGCGATAGTCCCGTGTAGTTGCCTCGCTCCATGCCGGCATGCGCCGGCCACCCGACCCGATCGGTCCGCCGCGCTCGACGCTCAGTCGGGGTCGACCACCATCAGCACCTGCCCGTACTCGACTGGCTCGCCATCGTCGACCAGCACGTGTGTCACGATGCCCGCTCGTCCGGCCGGGATCGAATTCATCAGTTTCATTACTTCGATAATGCAAACCGTGGTGTCGGGCGCCACACGCTGCCCGACTTCGGCGAAGGAGCGCGCGCCGGGCTCGGGCGCGCGGTAGAAGGTGCCGACCATCGGCGATTTGATCAGGACCGCGCCGGGCGGATAGGCCAACGGTGCCTGCCGCGCCTCTGCCGCCCCATCTCCCTGCCCCGCGGTTGCCGACTCGACGACGATTTCACCGCCACCGACATGGCCATGCCGCTGGCGTGTGGCAGATGTCTCGGCCGGTTCGCGCAGACCTGCCGGTTCGGCTGGCCTCGCCGGCGCGGCCGGCGCCACTCCTTGCGCAGCGTCGGCCCGGCCTTCGCCAGCCGTCGGCAGGGGAACGCTGGCCGGTGCCTCATTGCCGTCGCGGCGCCGGAGATCGATCTCCAGTTCGCCCATCTTCAGGTGGAACTCGCCAAACTGCGACGACGATTTGATCAGTTCGATGATTTGCAGCAGATCCTGGTACGTCATGTCTGAATTGCTCACGGAAGTCGTTCTCCTGTGGATCGCAACGCTTCGATGGAAGGCCCGCCGGGTGCCGTTGACAATGCCGGGCGGCATTGTCAATAAATTTCACTCAATGAAAGAAATTGTTTCTCTGAACAAAATAATTGCACAAAGGTTGGGTAATTGCAATAATGGAATACATCATTTCACTGAATGACATTTTCGCCATCCAGAGCGCGATCCACGTGAGGAGATTTGGCATGACCGAGCCCGTCATCATTACCGTTGCCATTACCGGCGCGCTGCCGCGCAAGAAAGACAACCCGGCCGTGCCGGTCACCCCGCCCGAGCAAATCGAGTCGACGCATGAAGCGTTCGAGGCAGGTGCTTCGCTGGTCCACATTCATGTGCGCAACCCCGATGAGTCGCCCAGTTCGGATCCTGAACTGTATGGACGGGTGCAGGAAGGCGTGCGCAAATACTGCCCGGGCATGATCGTCCAGTTCTCCACCGGCGGGCGCGGCCGCGATCAGGCTGCGCGCGGCGCGATGTTGCATCTCAAGCCGGACATGGCGTCGCTGGCAACCGGCTCGGTCAACTTCCCGACCAACATCTACGAAAACCCGCCCGATTTCGTCGAGGGCCTGGCCGCCACGATGCTGGAAAATGACATCAAGCCGGAAATCGAAGTATTCGATCTGGCGATGCTGTACAACGCGGCCAATCTGCTCAAGAAAGGGCTGCTCAAACCGGCGCCGCACGTGCAGTTCGTCATGGGCATCCCGAACGCCATGCCGGCACGGCGTTCGATTTTCGATTTCCTGCGCGCCGAATTACACGCCGTGATGCCCGAGGCCACCTGGGTCGCGGCCGGCATCGGCCGGCATCAGTGGGAGGTCAATCAATGGTGTCTGGCCGAGGGCGGACACTGCCGCACTGGCCTGGAGGACAACACCCGCTTCGACCAGAACCGCCTGGCCGCCAGCAACGCGGAGCTGGTCACGAAGATCGTCGACGTCTGCGCCCAGCACGGGCGGCATCCGGCCAGCCCGGCCGAGGCGCGACGCCTGCTGGGTCTGAAGCCGGCGGCCTGATCCGTTCGGAACGCAGGCGTCTTGGGAGCAACGCGCATGCAATACAATATCGAACCTCTTGGTTCCGTTGCCCGAAGCCCTATGTCGACAAAAGATGCGGCCCCGCCCGAGTCCACCGCACTGCGCGCGTTTTCCGTGCTGGAATATGTCGCCAGGGCCAGCGTGCCGGTCTCGCTGGACGACGCCACGCAGGCCTGCAACCTGCCCAAGCCGACGGTGTTCCGTATTTTGGCGATGCTCCAGGAGGCCGATCTGCTGCAACGCGAGCCGCTCAGCAAGCGCTACATCATCGGTGCGCGCCTGTCGTCGCTGGCGATCGACGTGATGCAGCACTCGACGCTGCGCGCCCAGAGTCATTCAGTACTGCAAACGCTGGTCGATGAAATCGGCGAAAGCTGCAACCTGACGATGCTCGACGGCAACGAGGTGCTGTACCTCGACCGGGTCGAGACGCCCTTGCCGCTGCGTCTGCATCTCGAACCCGGCACGCGCGTGCCGCTGCATTGCACGGCCAGCGGCAAAATCTTTTTGAGCCGGATGTCCTCCAAGAGCGTGCACCGCCTGCTGGGCAAGGAGCCGCTCAAGCGCTACACCGACAAAACCATCACCGACCTGCCAACCCTCGAGAAAGAGCTGCGGCAAGTCAAGGCGACGCAAATCGCGATTCACGACGGCGAATTGTTCGACGACTCGGTGGCCGTGGCCGTGCCGGTGTGCGACCCGCGCGGGCAAGTCTACGCCGCCGTCGCCTTTCACGCCCCCGCCTCGCGGGTGAGCATCTCCCAGGGCCTCGAACTCGTACCCGCCCTGCGCCGTGCGGCGCAGGCGATCGGCTCGATCTTCACCCCCAGCCGCGACGACGACGCCGAGGCATCGGCGACGGACGCCCCGCGCGGCTGACCGTCCCCGGTGGCCGCCGCCTTGCGCGCGTCGGCCGCGTCATCCGCACGGCCGTACCGTTTCCCGTATTTTCGACGAAATCTAGGGTAAATCTCTATCAATGGAATAATTCATTCCAAAAACGCCAGACTATACTTTTAATGTAATT
>JAGXBI010000464.1 GCA_018971155.1 Burkholderiales bacterium | reverse complement strand
CTCGCACCTGACTTCGCGCTGCGCATCGGCAAAGACCGGACGGTCAATATGACTGGAGACGGCAATTGGTATCGTTTTACCCCGGCGCCGGACACGCAGGTCGTTTAGGTAACCGAACCCACAGAGAACGGCGTCGCCTGTTGATCGAGGCCTCATCGCGTGTCAGCCATGTCGACGTGGAAATCGGGCAGCACGCACCGCTCATCTGGTAAACTGCGCCAGTTGCCGGCCAGGCCGGGTTCACTGCCAGATGAAATCCGGCGAACCCACTGCGGCGATGACGCTTCACAGCGTCACACAATGGGTCACGGCGCTTCATTTAGGGTGAAGCAAACATGCCGAAAACCCACGCTGGATATGACGAAAACCCCCTTGATCGAGGATTCGTCCTATCCGGTGAACAATGTGCTCTCCCCGTAGTTCAATGGATAGAACGAGTGCCTCCTAAGCGCTAGATACAGGTTCGATTCCTGTCGGGGGGACCACCCAATTTCCCCGCCCGACAGCATCCTCTCCCTTTTTATCAGCGATTGAGCGCCTGCATCGCCGGTGCCGCATAGCGTTCGCCGGCGGCCGCGCCCGGCGGCAGGATGCCGTCGATGCGCTGCAAATCCGCGTCGCTGAGCGTCACTTCGAGCGCGCCGACGTTGTCGTCGAGCTTGGCGCGCCGCTTGGTGCCGGGAATCGGTACGATGTCTTCGCCTTGCGCCAGCACCCAAGCGAGCGCCAATTGTGCCGGCGTGCAGCCTTTTTCCGCGGCCATGCGCTCGATTTCGGCGACCAGGTCCAGGTTGCGCTGGAAATTGTCGCCCTGGAAGCGGGGGGAGTTGCGGCGGTAGTCGTCTGCGGCGAGATCGTCGATGCGCTTGATCTGGCCGGTCAGAAAGCCGCGCCCCAATGGGCTGTAGGCGACAAAGCCGATGCCCAGTTCGCGCAGCGTCGGCAGGATCTCAGCCTCGACGTCGCGGCTCCAGAGCGAGTATTCGGTCTGCAGGGCAGAGATCGGGTGCACCGCGTGGGCGCGCCGCACGGTTTGCGCCGCTGCTTCCGACAGGCCCAGGTAGCGCACTTTGCCGGCTTTCACCAGATCGGCCATTGCGCCCACGGTTTCCTCGATAGGTACCTTCGGGTCGACCCGGTGCTGGTAGTACAGATCGATATGATCGACGCCCAGGCGTTGCAACGATGCGTCGCATGCGCGCTTGACGTAGGCGGCGTCGCCGCGAATGCCGAGAAACTCGCCGTTGGCGCCGCGCTCGTTGCCGAATTTGGTTGCCAGTATCACTTCGTTGCGCAGCCCCTTGAGGGCCTTGCCCACCAGCAGTTCATTGGTAAATGGCCCATACATGTCGGCCGTGTCGAAGAAGTTGATGCCAAGCTCCAGCGCACGGTGAATCGTGGCGATGGATTCGGCTTCGTCGCGCCCGCTGTAAAACTCCGACATGCCCATGCAGCCCAGGCCCAGGGCGGAAACTTCGAGGCCTTGCCGACCCAGTTGGCGTGTTTGCATATGCTTCACCCTCGATTGAATTTTCGGAATATGAGATCGCAAACCGGCGCAGTCGCGACTGCGCGCGGCGTTGCCGGCATCGGTCAGCCCTTTGCCCTTATTCGCCGGGCGGAAAATCGGCGCCCAGCGTGACGCGCTCCCACGCGTCGAAATCGTTGCGCAGCATCTCCAGCTTCTTGTGCGCGAGATC
>JAGXBI010000137.1 GCA_018971155.1 Burkholderiales bacterium | reverse complement strand
CCACCGCCACCACCGCCACCACCGCCGCCGCCGCCGCCACCACCGCCGCCGCCGCCACCGCCGCCACCGCCGCCACCACCACCGCCGCCGCAACCGCAGGCATAACTGGTGTTGATCGTGACACCGACAACGGCACACGCAATGAACAGTGATAACAAAAGTGTCAGAAACCGTTTCATATGCGCCCCCTTACCTAATGCCAAAAGCGCGTTCGCCGGCAACCGGACGAAACGCAGCGAGGGCCCGCAACATGAGTCTTTTTTTTGGGCAAAAGCGTGCCCCGGCAACACGCAGCTGCCATCGAGCAAAACCTTTCCGGGCGATAGATCTCTCTGTTACATGAGGACTCAAGCGATATTTGTGCCAGAACGCTTAACCCCCTAATTTGATTGATCTATTTAGCAAGATGATCGAGCGATTCGAGGATGCGGCCGGCAAAACGTTTCTGTCGTGAAACGACGGCTGGAAAACTCACCGAACGGTCGCTGAATGAGTGCTCGCGTCTCGCTTTGACGCACACGGTTAGCCTGAATCGTCAGGGATACGAATCAAGGGCGGGGCGACGTGCGGTATCGGCAATTTCTGCCGCAGTACGCTCGCGTCGAGCGACGCAAACTTGCTGGCTCCCCTCGAATCGCCGTGGCCGACCCGTTCGACGCGAGCAAAGGCCTACCGCACGGGAAGCCACGGAAGTTATTCACATGATCTGTGAAAAACCCTGTGAATAAGTTTTGATCGAATCGGCCCAACGCCCGGCCGGTGCGGCTGTCAAGAGACCTGCCCAATATCGGGGCAGCTTGGTAAAAATAAATCTTCGAGCCGAAATGAGCTGGTCCGAACACTTGACAAAGACGGTGGCGCAGTGACAGCGTTGATGCCGGACGGAGCATTTGCATGTTTTATTGCGAGGAGAACCCATGCGTTACGAACTGCATTATTGGCCGTCTATCCAGGGTCGTGGCGAGTTCGTTCGGCTCGCGCTGGAGGAGGCCGCCGCCGACTACATCGATGTGGCGCGCGCGCCGCAGGACGCACACGGCGGCGTGTCGGCGATGACTGCGATTTTGCAGGACGCCGGTCATGCCCATCCGCCCTTTGCGCCCCCGTTCCTGCGCGCAGGCAGGCAGGTGATCGCCCAAACCGCCAATATTCTGCTGTTTCTGGGACCTCGCCACGGCCTGGTCGGCCAGAGCGAGACCAAGCGCTTGTGGACCAACAGCCTGCAACTGACCATTGCCGACATGCTCACCGAGGTGCATGACACGCATCATCCGATCGGCAGCGGTTTGTACTATGAAGAACAGCAATCCGAGGCAGCGCGGCGCGCCGAGGATTTTTTGCGGCACCGGCTACCGAAGTTCCTCGGGTATTTCGAGCGGGTGCTGACGAACAATCCGGCAGGTGATCGCTATCTGGTCGGCAATGCGCTGTCTTATGCCGACTTATCGATGTTTCAAATGATCGAAGGACTGCTGTATGCGTTCCCACATGCCATGAGCGGCGTGGCTAACCATTACCCGCGCTTGGGCGCGCTGCACGATCGGGTAGCCGCACGCCCGCGCATTGCCACCTACCTGGCGTCGCCACGCCGTATCGCGTTCAACGATACGGGCATTTTCCGGCATTATCCCGCGCTCGACCGGCCGGCCCGATAGGTTACCAGCGCCGGCGGCTGCACGAATCGCACGATCAGCCCGCCCTGCCCGTCGGCGGCATTGGCCGCGCTCACCTGGCCATGCAGGCGAGTTGCCGCGCTTCGCACGATCGCCAGCCCCAGGCCACTGCCCGCTTCTCCGGTGCCCAGGACGCGATAGAACGGATCGAAAACCCGCGCCAGCATGTCGGCGGGGATTCCCGGTCCGGTGTCGCGCACTTCCAGCACTGCGGCGCCGGCGGGGTCGCGCCGAAGACTCACGTCGATGCGCCCGCCCGGTGGCGTATAGCGAATTGCGTTGTCGAGCGCGTTGCGCAATATCGAGCCGAGGTCGTCGGCGCGGCCCCGCATGGTGAGCGCCTCCATGTGGATCATGCCCAGATCGACACCCTTGGCCTCGGCAAGCGGCAGCAGGTCGCCGATGACCTGCTTGGTGAGTGCGGTGGCATCGAAATGCTCGTCGACCATCTCGGGCTTGGCCTGGAAGCGGGCCAGTTCGAGCAACTGCTCGAGCAGCACGCGCATACGCTTGAGTCCGCCCGCAACCGATTTGAGACGTTCGCGGGCGGGCGCTGGCAGATCGACCTGGCCGAGATTCTCGACCTGAATCGTCAGGGCGGCCACCGGCGTGCGCAACTCGTGCGCGGCGTCGGCCACGAAGCGCCGCTGCTGCTCGAGCGAGAGCGCCAGGCGTTCGAGCAGGCGGTTGATCGAGCGAACAAACGGCAGGATTTCACTGGGCACACCCTGCCTGGCCAGCGGCGTCAGGTTGGTGTCGCCCATTTCGTCGACTTGCCGCGACAGGCGGGTGATCGATTTGAGGAAAAACCGCACCAGCAGCGCGGCAATCAGAATCAGCACCGGGATCAACCCGAGCAGCGGAAACAGGGTCAGCCAGCCGCTGCGGCGGGCAATGTCGTCACGGGCTTCGGTGCGCTGCGCCACCGCGATGCGCTCGGAACCCTTAAGTGTGCGCAGATAGACCCGCCAGGTGTCGTGATGCGCGGTGACCGTATGCCATCCGTCGGGCAGGGTACTCGCCACGCGCTGCGGCAGCTTGTCTTCCTTGTCGTTGGACGGCAGGCCCGGCTGCACGCGAAAAATCAGGATGCGCGCGGCCTCGTCGGCATCGCCGCGCAGCACGCCGTCGGTGAGTTGCTCGGCCATCTCGCCGGCCGGGAAAAGCCAGGCAATCTGCTTGAGCTGGTCGTCCTGCAAATCGCGGGCCTGCTCGAAGGCAGAGAAAAACGACAGGCCCGCGCCCAGCAAGCCGACCCCGAGGATCGTCGCCGACAGATACACCGCCATGCGGCGAAACAGCGAGCGATTCGTCAGTCGATCTTCGGCACCATCCATCCCACCCCCCTGACATTTTTGATGACGTCGGTGCCGAGCTTTTTCCTCACCCCATGGATCAGAAATTCGACCGCGTTGCTTTCGACCTCCTCGTTCCAGCCGTAGATGCGCTCTTCCAGCTCGGTTCGCGAAAGGATCGCGCCCGGGCGCACCAGCAGCGCGTGCAGCAGCGCATATTCGCGCGCCGACAGGCGGCAAACGCTGTCGCCATGGCGCGCCTCGTGGGTCGCCGGGTCCAGGCTCAGCGGGCCGTTGCTGAGCAACGGGCTGGCCTGGCCGCCGTGACGCCGGATCACGGCCCGCATGCGGGCGAGCATCTCACCGAGATCAAACGGCTTGACCAGATAGTCGTCCGCGCCCAGGTCGAGACCCAGAATGCGGTCTTCCACGGCGTCGCGCGCGGTCATGACCAGCACCGGCGTGGCGCACCCCTGCAAACGCATCTGCCGCAGCACGTCGACGCCGTCGCGGCGCGGCAAGCCGAGGTCGAGCAGCACCAATTCATATTCCTGGGCGCTCAACGCCGCCAGCGCGCTGTCGCCATCCTGCGTCCAGTCGACGGCGTAGGCCGCGTCGCGCAGCGCGAGCATGACCGCCTCGCCGATCATGCGGTCGTCTTCCACCAGAAGTATCCGCATGCGCCCCCCTTTGCTGAAAATTGTGTTCGCCCCGGAATTCAGCCTTGCAAGCTACGGTATCAGACTTAGGCCTTACTTAGGGTTGGCGCATTCGTTACGATACGCCCACCCTATCCCCGCGCGCCGGTTGCCACGGCGCATGGTGCCTGACTGGACGGCAGGGCATCCTACCACCGTCCGGCGCGCGGGATTCGAACGTACGAACCGGGCCGACGCCCATCCTAGGGCGCGGCGCCGGACCAGTTGACTCGCCGCACGTTGCGGTCTTCGCCCAGACGCATGACAAGGCTCGTCAGCGCGGCTCGCGAATCGGGCGGACACGCCAAGGTGACCGTGGCCGATGCGACATCGTCGTCCGTCGCGCGCGTGACCACGACTTGGGTGACACGCAAGCCAATCACATTCAGGTCATTGAAGAGTTGCTTGCGCAAGGCGTTCAGCGCCGAGCTCATGCAGACGATGGTCAGGTGATAGGTCGTCCCGCCGTGCCGGCCGAACGCAGCGGAATTGAAAATGCGCATGGGTTTCCTCGCATGGCTGCGATGGCGCGGCCGCTGGCGTCGCGGCGCGCCATCCCGGACACACCGTAGCGACAAGCCCGGCGTGCCAGGGCACGAGCGGCTCGTCCAGATGTCCGAACTTTGAAATTTGCGATGATGACAGGCCGGCGAATCAGGCCTTCAGACACCGCACCCTGCCTGGCAGGATGCGGCAGACGACGGAGTTCTGCGGATCCTCAGGCAGTCAGGCCGATCGTAGATCGACTACAACTTGCATCGGTATTCACAGATACCTCCAGGAATTGAGTTGGCGAAATGATAGATTCGCGCGCCGCTCGCGTCAAGGAACCGGCCACCGTTGCGCGCATGGTCACACGGCACGGCATACAGTTCGGCACACGGAACGGGGAAAGTGTCAGCAGTTTCCCTTTTTCGCCTGTCCCGGCGGGCAAAAGCCATTACCAGGGCCGCCACGCGGGCCATCGGGCACGACGACCACCCCAGGTGCCGGAACGTAGAGCGCACATCCCTGAACCAGGGTCGCCAGCGCAAACATCAGCATTAGTGTGATTTTTTTCATGCGGATCGCCCGTCTGACATTGAAGTTGCCACAGCCTATCACACAGTCTCGCGGCGGTTGTTCAGGACACACGAGCTCGGCTCGCGTACTGCCTATCTTTCTATCGGAGCAACGTTCACGACAGCAACGAAAAAACCCGCCCGGAGAAAATCAGGCGGGTCTTTTCATCGCAACGGAACGAACCCGTTGCGAATTTTCAGTACATCTTTTTCTTGAGCGTTTGGCTGCGCAGGCGCTTACGCAAACGGCTCACCGCGGCAGCTTTTTTACGCTTGCGCTCGGTGGTCGGTTTTTCGTAGGACATCCGTGCCTTCACTTCCTTGATCAGGCCGGTGTTGTCAATCGCGCGGCGGAAGCGGCGCAGGGCCACCTCGAGCGGCTCACCATCTCTAATAGCGATCTTTGTCATGCATTCCTTGTGCGTGGCGTTAGTTCAGCGGCCCAGTAATTACACACAGAGACCGTTGCAAAATTAGGCGATGCGATTCAACCACCGATCGACATCGCAAGAAAAAGCCGCATGGTTCCGGCTTCGACTTCGATACTTCTTGGCGGAAAGGGTGGGATTCGAACCCACGGTACGGTATAACCGTACACCGGATTTCGAGTCCGGCGCATTCGACCTCTCTGCCACCTTTCCTTACAACATCGTCCAGCCCATGTTTCAACAAGGCGGCGAAACAGCGATTCTAGCAGAAAATCGTGCCAAAAACCAAGCCCCAGGACGCGACTATTCGATGGACGCTACCCGTTGGCCGGCGTCAGCTGGCTCAGCCCGCCCATGTAGGGCCGCAGCACCTCGGGAATGGTGACGGAGCCGTCGGCGTTCTGGTAATTTTCCAGCACCGCCACCAACGCCCGGCCTACCGCGAGCCCGGAGCCGTTGAGCGTATGCACCAGTTCCGGCTTGCCCTGCGCATTGCGAAAACGCGCCTGCATGCGCCGCGCCTGGAACGCTTCCATATTCGAACAGGACGAGATTTCCCGGTAAGTATTCTGCGCCGGGATCCAGACTTCGAGATCGTAGGTCTTGGCGCTGCCGAAACCCATGTCGCCCGTGCACAGCACGATGGTGCGAAACGGCAGTTCGAGCTTCTTCAGAATTGCCTCGGCGTGCGATACCAGCGCCTCGAGAGCCTCGTACGATTGCTCCGGGTTGACGATATGCACCAACTCGACCTTGTCGAACTGGTGCTGGCGGATCATGCCGCGCGTATCTTTGCCGTAGCTGCCGGCTTCCGAGCGAAAGCACGGTGTATGAGCGACGAATTTAAGCGGCAGCGCGCCGCCGTCGAGGATTTCGTCGCGCACCAGATTGGTCAGCGACACCTCGGCGGTGGGGATCAAATAGAAATTCTCGATTCGCTCGCCCTCGTCCGTGCCGAATTTGCGGGGCACCTTGAACAGGTCTTCCTCGAATTTCGGCAACTGGCCGGTGCCGCGCATCGACGCGCTATTGACGATATACGGCACATAGGCCTCGGTATAGCCATGCTCGCTCGTGTGGACGTCGAGCATGAATTGCGCCAGGGCCCGATGCAGGCGGGCGATACCGCCTTTCATCACGGCAAAGCGCGCGCCGCTGAGTTTGGCGGCGGCGTCGAAGTCGAGCCCCAGGCCGGCGCCCAGATCGACGTGGTCGCGCGGCGCGAAGCCCATCTCGCGCGGCGTGCCCCAGCGGCGCACCTCGACGTTCTGGGTTTCGTCACGGCCGATCGGCACGCTCGCATCGGGCAGGTTCGGCACCCCCAGAAGCAGTTCCGAGAGCTGCGCCTGAATGACCTCCAGGCGCATTGCCGAGGCTTTCAACTCGCCGCCGATGCCGCCGACCTCGGCCATCACCTCGCTGGCGTCGCCGCCCTTGCTCTTGAGCACGCCGATTTGCTTGGAGAGCGTATTGCGGCGCGCCTGCAGCTCCTCGGTACGGGTCTGGATCTCTTTGCGCTCGGTCTCGAGCGACTGCAAAGCGCTCACATCGAGCGAGTAACCGCGCGTGGCGAGCCGTTGCGCGACGGCGTCGATGTCTTTGCGAAGGAGTTGAATATCGAGCATGGGGTAGGCCGGGCTAAGTTGTAGAACGTCAGGTACGCGATTTTACCCGACCCGGCCACAGATTCGGCGCTTGGCGCTTCGCGCGTCAATCGCCGTCGTCAGCCGTTTCGGGCGGCGGCTTGTCATTGGTCGCAGCCGGCTCGGCCTGGCGTTGGCGCTGGCCAGCCGCCTGCTGCTTGCGCCATTGGGCATCCAGCGACCTGAGCCACTGCAGCTTCTCGGCGATTTTTCCCTCGAGCCCGCGCGGCACTGGCTTGTACCAGTGCGGCGGACGCAAATCGTCCGGAAAGTAATTTTCCCCGGCCGCGTACGCGTCAGGCTCATCGTGCGCGTAACGGTATTCGTGGCCGTAACCCAACTCTTTCATCAGTTTGGTCGGCGCATTGCGCAGATGCACCGGCACGGCGCGCGATTTGTCCTTGCCGATAAAGGCCCGCGCCTGGTTGTACGCCATGTAGCCTGCATTGGATTTGGGCGCCGCGGCCAAATACAGCACCGCCTGCCCCAGCGCCAGTTCGCCCTCGGGCGTGCCCAGGCGCTCATAAGTCTCGGCCGCGTCCAGCGCTATGCGCGCCGCGCGCGGGTCGGCCAGGCCAATGTCTTCCCACGCCATGCGCACGATGCGGCGCGCCAGATAGCGTGGATCGGCGCCACCGTCGAGCATGCGGCAGAACCAATAGAGCGCGGCATCGGGGGCACTGCCACGCACCGATTTGTGCAATGCGCTGATCTGATCGTAGAACGCATCGCCGCCTTTGTCGAAGCGGCGCAGGCTCTCGGTCAGCGCGCTGGCCAGCAGTGCGTCGTCGATCACCGTGGCTTGCTGCATCGAGGCGGCCTGCGCGACGATTTCGACATTGTTGAGCAGCTTGCGACCATCGCCATCGGCCGATCCGGTCAACGCGGCCCGGGCGCTGTCGGTCAGCGTGAGGCCACCGCCCAGCTCGGCCAGCGCACGCGCCAGGAGTTCGCCCAATTCATCGTCCGACAGGCTTTTCAGCACGTAGACCGCGGCGCGCGATAGCAATGCGCCGTTGACCTCGAACGACGGGTTTTCGGTAGTCGCACCGACGAAAATGAACAATCCGGATTCGACGTGCGGCAAGAAGGCGTCTTGCTGGCTCTTGTTGAATCGATGCACTTCATCGACGAACACCAGCGTCTGCTTGCCCTGCGCGCGCTGGATCTGCGCCGCCTCGACCGCATCGCGAATGTCCTTGACCCCGGAGAGCACCGCCGAGAGAGCGATGAAATAAGCGTGAAACGCATCGGCCATCAGCCGCGCCAGCGTGGTCTTGCCCACTCCCGGCGGGCCCCAGAGGATCATCGAGTGCGGCCGACCCGATTCGAAGGCGACGCGCAGCGGCTTGCCCGGGCCCAACAGGTGGCGCTGGCCGATCACATCGTCGATGGTGCGCGGCCGCAGGCGTTCAGCCAGCGGCACGGAAGCTTGGAGTGGCGAGTCGAGCATAACCTTGGCCTCGCCAGCGGCGGGGCATGAAGCGGGAAGCGAAAAAACGCGAACGGCGCACGAGTGCGCCGTCCGGCAGGGCGGCGCAATGGCTCATTATGCCAGTGACGCCGGGGCAACGCCCTTTACCCCTTGATCACGTCGACGCCCTTGGGCATGACGAATTTGAAATGGCTCAAATTGATGTGAGGATTCTTCTCGATGTTCTTGAACGTCAGCATCGTCGTATTGCCGAATGCGTCGTGCAATTCCATCGCCGCGAGATTGCCGTCCTTGAATCCGATCGCGACCCGCTGGAACTGCGTATCCTTCGACTTGGGCGTGAGCGTCACCCAATCGATGCCGTCGCGGGCGCCGAGATCCTTCAGAACGAAATTCTTCTCGAGATCGTCGCTGCCGAACAGGATCGCCGCGGGGCTCGCGCCGAGCGACGCGTCGAGCTTGCGCTCGGTGACCTGCTTGAGGTCCTTGTCGTACACGTAGAGCTTTTCGCCGTCAGCCTGCAGCAGTTGTTCGTAAGGCTTCTGGTAGATCCAGATGAAACGGCCCGGGCGGGCGAATTCA
>JAGXBI010000136.1 GCA_018971155.1 Burkholderiales bacterium | reverse complement strand
AGGCAACCAGGACAGCGCCGAGTTCGATGTCGCCAACCTGCCCGTTGAGAATCGCGGCGAACAGTCTTCGGGCGTCATCGCGAGGGAGCGCGCGAGCGCCGGCGCCACCGCGCGCGATGGTCTTGAGCAAATCAGAGCAGGCAAAGGGGGCAGTCATCGTGTCGAGCGCGAATGAGGAGCGGCAGCCGATCGCGCCGCCTAGTAGCCGTAATATAAAGCAGTCGCCTCATCGAGGTGGCCAGCAAAAGTCAGAACGCTTCAAGTACTATGTCGGTTTGGGTGCATCCCCCTCGAGGAGACCGCAATGCGTTATGTGTTCGAACCCCCGGTGCCTGTCGCGGTGCCGGTGGTGGGCATCGATCAGCAATTTCCTGTGCATCGCATCTACTGCGTCGGCCGCAATTATGCGGACCACGCGCGTGAAATGGGGTCCGATCCCGATCGCGAACCGCCATTTTTTTTCTGCAAGCCCGCCGATGCGGTTGTCAATGTCGAGTCGGGCACGGTTGGACTGTTTCCCTATCCGCCGCAAACCAAAAATTGCCATTTCGAGTTCGAGCTCGTTGCCGCGATCGGCAAGGGGGGCAAGCACATCGACGTCGAACAGGCCAACGAGCACATTTACGGCTACGCGCTGGGATTGGACATGACGCGTCGCGATCTGCAGAACGAGGCGAAGAAAACCGGCAGGCCCTGGGACACCGGCAAAGGATTCGATCATGCCGCACCGATGGGGCCGTTGCATCGCGCCATCGACGTCGGCCACCCCGTGCGCGGCGCTATCTGGCTGAGCGTCAATGGCGAACAAAGGCAGCGCGGCGACATTGCCGCCATGATCTGGTCGATTCCCGAGACAGTTGCCTACCTTTCCAATTTTTTTGAACTGCAGCCTGGCGATCTGATTTTTACCGGCACACCGGAGGGCGTCGGCGCGATCGTGCCGGGAGACCTGATGGTCGGAGGTGTCGACGGCCTGGGCGAGCTGCACGTCGAGGTCGTTTGAGTCCCAAGCGGCGAGAACGACATTCCACGGACCGGTCTTTCCAAGGAGCACCATGCTTACGCTGTACACCTACTTCCGCAGTTCCGCCTCGTTTCGGGTGCGAATTGCACTCAATCTAAAGGGGTTGCCCTATGAAAGCGTGCCGGTGCATTTGGTGCGCGATGGGGGCCAACAACTCCTGCCGGAATTCCGGGCGCTCAATCCGGATGCGCTGGTGCCGGTACTGCTCGACGGTGGCCAGACGCTGCATCAATCGCTGGCAATCATCGAGTATCTGGACGAAATACACCCGACTCCCGCGTTGTTACCCAAAGCTGCGCTCGATCGTGCGCAAGTGCGGGCCTTGGCGCTGGACGTGGCCTGCGAGATCCACCCACTCAACAACCTGCGCGTGCTGAAATATCTCAAGCATGAGTTGAAAGTGCCGGAAGAAGCGAAAAACGGCTGGTATCGCCACTGGATCGAGCTCGGCTTCGCGTCGCTCGAGAAGCGGCTGAACGCCTCGTCGCCGGCCGGGGATTTCTGCTTCGGAGATACCCCGACGATGGCCGACTGCTGTCTGATTCCCCAGATATTCAATGCGCAGCGTTTCGATGTCGACTTGAGTCCCTATCCGACCATTCGCCGGATTCACGCTCATTGCATGACGCTCGATGCGTTTTCCAAGGCGGCGCCGGGCGCTCAGCCCGACGCAGAATAGCCCGGCGCGGGTTGGCTGACGCCGGCGCCGTTCAAATGCCCAGCACGGCGTCGGCGAATTCCTCGGCCGAAAAGGGTTGCAGGTCTTCGACCTTTTCCCCTACGCCAATGAAGTAGACGGGGATCGGGCGCTGCCTCGCAATGGCCGCCAGAATGCCGCCCTTGGCGGTTCCGTCGAGTTTCGTCACGATCAGGCCGGTCAGTTGCAGGGCATCGTCGAATGCCTTGACCTGGCTGAGGGCGTTTTGCCCGGTGTTGCCGTCGATCACCAGGAGGATCTCGTGCGGCGCATTGTGTCCGGTCTTGGCCAGAACGCGCTTGATCTTCTTCAGCTCTTCCATCAGGTGCAACTGGGTCGGCAGGCGGCCAGCGGTATCGGCCATCACGATGTCGATCTTGCGCGCGCGCGCGGCGTTGACCGCATCGAACACCACCGCCGCGGGATCGCCGCTCTCCTGGGACACGACCGTCACGCCGTTGCGCTCTCCCCAGATCGCCAATTGCTCACGGGCTGCGGCTCGAAAAGTGTCGCCGGCAGCCAACAGTACCGATTGTCCATACGCCTGGAAATGCTTGGCCAATTTGCCGATGCTGGTGGTCTTGCCCGCGCCGTTGACGCCCGCGATCATGATCACCAGCGGTTGCTCGCGGCCCAGGACCATCGTGCGCTCGAGCGGCCTGAGCAGCTCTACCAGCAAATCGCGCAATGCCAGCCGGACCTGCTCGCCTTCGGTCAGCCGGTCGGTCTTGACCTTTTGGCGCAACGCCTTGAGCAAATACTGGGTGGCCTCGACGCCGGCGTCGCTCATCAGCAGGGCGTCTTCCAATTCCTCGAACAGCGATTCGTCGACCTTGACGCCGACGAAAACGCCGGTCAGCCCGGCGCTGGTCTTGGCCAGGCCGGACTTCAGGCGGCCGATCCACGAGCGCTTGGCGGCCGGCTCCGGCGGCGGCGCAGCGATGATTTCACCTTCGCTTGCAGCGGCTTCCTCGCTCAGTTCGGGTTCGGGAACTGTTACGGGCTCGCTGGGAAGGGGCTCGACAACGGTCTGCGGCGCGGGATTTTCCGGCTCGTCCTGGGCCGGCGCGCCGGACTTGAAGCGTTTAAAAAAGCTGAACATGCTTGGGGGAAACTCGGCAGAGGAGCAAAGCAGGAATCGCCATACAATAATGGGCGCCGTGCTCCGTGGGAATGGGGCACATTTTATCAGACGGGATTCACGAGCGAGCCCGGTCGGGCCAAAAAGGGGATGCGATGCGCTGGCGGCAAGCATGGGTCGGGATAGCGTTGGCGGGATTCGTGGCGCTCGGCCATGCGGGGACACTCCCGAGCGTCGAAAACAAAACGACGGAATTCACCTTGCCGAATGGTTTGCGCCTGATCGTCAAGGAAGATCACCGCGCGCCGACGGTCGTCAACATGGTTTGGTACCGCGCCGGATCGATCGATGAGTTCAACGGCACCACCGGCGTGGCGCATGTACTCGAACACATGATGTTTCGCGGTACCCGGCGGATCGCGCCGGGTGAGTTCTCGCGTCGCGTGGCGGCGCAGGGCGGTCACGAGAACGCTTTCACGAGCAAGGACTACACAGCGTACTTCCAGCAAATCGGAAAATCCCACCTGCCGGAGATGATGGCGCTGGAAGCCGACCGCATGCAGCATCTGGCCCTGTCGGCCAGCCAGTTCAATAAGGAAATCCAGGTCGTGATGGAGGAGCGGCGCCTGCGAACCGAAGACCAGCCTCGCGCGCTGCTGTTCGAGCAATTGATGGCCACAGCGCTGGTGGCCAACCCCTCCCGCCGGCCAATCATCGGCTGGATGAACGATCTGCAGCACATGCGCGTGTCGGATGCGCAAACCTGGTACCGGCGCTGGTATGCGCCGAACAACGCCGTGGTCGTCGTGTGCGGGGATGTCGATCCAGCACAGGTCAAGCAGTGGGCCGAAAAGTATTTTGGCGGCATTCCCGCTCGCCCGTTGCCGCAGCGGCGCCCCCAGACGGAGCCGGCGCAACTCGGCGAGCGGCGCATCAGCGTCAAGGCGCCGGCCGAGAACCCTTATGTGGCGCTGGCGTTTCGCGCGCCGCGGCTGAAGGACGTAGCAGCGGACGATGACGTCTACGCGCTGCAGGTGCTGGCCGGTGTGCTCGATGGCTACAGCGACGCGCGCCTGACGCGTCAATTGATTCGTACACAACGTCTGGCCAATGAGGCCGGCGCGAACTACGACGGTATCGGGCGAGGCCCGCAATTTTTCATCCTGGACGGCGTGCCGGCACAAGGCCACACTGCCGCGCAACTGGAGCAGGCATTACGCGCCCAAATCGCCGACGTCGCCGCACACGGCGTCACCGAGGCGGAACTGCGGCGCGTCAAGGCGCAAGTCGTGGCCGCCCAGGTTTACAAGCGCGATTCGCTGCTCGGGCAGGCAATGGAGATCGGGGCGAATGAGATGGACGGCATTTCGTGGCGGGAACTCGATTTGATGCTGGAGAAAATTGCCCAGGTGACGCCGGCTCAGGTGCAGGCCGTGGCCGGCAAGTATTTCAGCGACGACCGGCTGACGGTAGCGACCCTGGTGCCCCAGCCGATCGACGCGCAAACACTGAAACGCCGCGCCCAGGGCGCCGGCAATCTTAATCAGTTGCGTTAAACATGGGCCGCCCGATGAGAATCGACTCGTTGATGAGCATTGCAGTGCGCATAGCCCGTGCCGGCGCGCTTTATATGGGGCTGGCGCTTACCGTTTTCTGTGGGGTATCGAACGCTCGCGCCGCGTTGCCGATCCAGGCGTGGCATACCGCCAGCGGAGCCAAAGTATTGTTCGTGCAAAGCGATGCGATCCCGATGCTCGACGTGCGGATCGAATTCGATGCGGGCAGTCGCTTTGACCCCACCGGCAAGGCGGGCCTGGCGGCGCTGACGGCGGATATGCTCGATACGGGGACTGAGGCGGCCGGCACTCAGGCTGCGTTGAGCGAGTCGCAAATTGCCGATCGCTTCGCCGATATCGGCGCGCAACAGTCGATATTGGCGGGTCGCGACTACGCGACGGTGTCTCTGCGCACGTTGGTCACCGCCGACGCGTTGCGGCGCGCGACTGATACGCTGGCGCAATGCCTGCAGCATCCGTCGTTTCCCGAGGCCGTGCTGACGCGCGAAAAAGGCCGTTTGATTGCCGGTATCCAGGAGGCAGATACCAAGCCGGAAGTCATCGCCCAGAAAGCACTGTGGCGCTCGATGTATGCCGCGCATCCCTATGGCGTCAGCGCCTCGCCGCGCAGCGTGGCGGCAATCGATCGGAAGGATATCGTCGGCTTTTACCGAAATGCCTACAGTGCCAGGCGCGCCGTTATCGCTATGGTGGGGGCCATCACGCGGGACCAGGCAGAGCAAATCGCCACGCAACTGAGTGCTGGCTTGCCCCCTGGCGGCGTGCTGCCGGATTTGCCGCCGGTCAGTCCGCTGCCGGGCGCGCTGTCGATCGATTTGCCGCACCCGGCGGAACAGGCACACATTCTGATCGGACAACCTGCGATCGCGCGCAACGATCCGGACTATTTTCCCTTGCTGGTTGGCAATTACATCCTGGGCGGCGGCGGGTTCGTCGCGCGCCTGACCCAGGAGGTACGCGAGCAGCGTGGCCTGACCTACGGCGTGACCAGCCAGTTCATGCCGTTACGCCAGGCGGGCCCGTTCGTGATCGGCCTGCAGACACGGCGCGACCGGGCGGCGCAAGCGTTGCAGGTCGTGCGCGCCACGCTCGATCGCTTTATCCAGGAAGGCCCGAGCGCCGCGGAGTTGCAAGCCGCCAAGGATAACCTCGTCAATGGCTTCGCGCTGCGCATCGACAGCAACCGCAAGCTGATCGCCAATGTGGCTGCGATCGGCTTCTATGATTTGCCACTGGATTATCTCGACACCTGGACGCAACGGGTCAAGCAGGTCACGCTGGCCGACATCCGACAGGCATTTGCGCGTCACCTCGACCCGGCCCGGATGGCAACGGTGGTGGTCGGACCAACGAATGTCGCGGCTGCGGCGAAGTCGCAATAGATTCGGCGCGGCGTTGACGATTCAGCGCAGCAGACGCCGACGCAACAGGGCCAAAGCGGTGAGCCACCCACCGATCGCATAGATCGCCAGGGCCGCGAAATGCAGCCACGCGTGATCCATCGGCCGGCCGAGCATCGCCGGCCGTATCAATTCAACCGCGTGCGCCAGCGGCAGCAAGCCGGTGACGTCGCGCACCCCCGGCGGCAGTTGGGAAAGCGGGAAGAATACGCCGCACAGCAGCAGCATCGGCGTGATCACCAGGGTCTGATAAAACAGGAAAAAGTCATAGTTGGGCGCCAGCGCGGTGACGATCATCGCCAGGCTGGCGAATGTCAGGCCCGCCAATGCGATTACAGGTAGCGCATAGAGCGCGGCAGGCCAGTGCGCATAGCCCAGCGCACTGGCGACCGCGAGTATGGCCAGGCCGCTGAGAATTGCCTTGCTGGCGGCCCAGACAATTTCGCCCAGCACGACGTCGCCGAGCGTCAGCGGCGCATGCATGATCGCCTCCCAGGTTCGCTGGACGTGCATGCGCGAGAAGCTGGAATACATCGCCTCGAAACTGGCTGACATCATCACGCTCGAGCCGACCGTACCTGCGGCCAGAAAGGCGATGTAGGACGTGCCGTCGACCTCGCCCACCATCAGGCCCAGGCCGAAACCGAGGCCGAACAGATAGATCATGGGGTCGGCAAGATTGCCGAACAGCGATGCGATGGCCAGTTTTTTCCATACCAGGAAGTTGCGTCGCCACACGGTAAACCAGAGTGTGGCATTCGACGGGAAGAAGGGTTGCGGGTAACGCATGAGTGCTGTCTCGTTATGATCGCCCGGCAGGGTCACGCGCTCAATCGCGCATCTCCCGACCGGTGAGTTTGAGGAACACATCTTCCAGGTTGGCCGGTCGATGCAGATACCGTATGCCCACGGTGTTTTTCAAGCTCAGCAATAACGGCTCCGCATCGCGCACGTAGCAGTACAGCGTCTCGCCGCTTGTCTCGACGCGCTCGGCCAGCGCGGTCAGTGTGTCGCGCAGATTTGCCGGAATATCGCCGAAGACTTCCACGACGTCGCATCCGATCTCCTGGTCAATCAGTCCGGGCGGCGTGCCCTCGGCGATTTTGCGGCCGTTGTCGATGATGCACAGGCGGTGGCAAAGCCGCTCGGCCTCTTCCATGAAATGGGTTGTCAGGAGAATGGTCTTGCCGTCGGCCAACAGCGACTTCAGGCGCTCCCAGATCAGGTGGCGTGCCTGCGGATCGAGCCCGGTAGTCGGCTCGTCGAGAACCAGTATGTCGGGGTCATTGACCAGCGCGCGGGCCAGCGTGAGCCGGCGCCGCATGCCGCCCGACAGCTGATTGACGCGCGCGTCAGCCTTCTGCGTGAGGCGCGCGAATTCGAGCAACGCAGGAATGCGCTTGCGCATGTCGGTCGTCGGCACGTCGAAGTAACGGCCAAATACCTCGAGATTCTCGCGTACCGTGAAGTCTGGATCGAGATTATCGAATTGCGGCACGACGCCGACCCGTCGCCGGGCGATCGGCGCATGGGCCGGGATGTCCTCGTCGGCAAGCCGGATCGAGCCGCCGTCAGGCGTCGTGAGTCCCAGCAGCAGGCGCAGCGTAGTGGTCTTGCCGGCGCCGTTGGGTCCCAACAAACCGTAGCATTCGCCGCGCGCGACGGAAAAACTCAGGCCATCGACGACGGGCTTGCCGTCATAAAGCTTGCGGACGTCATGTAATGCGAGTGCAGTGGCTGGCATGGTAATCGGGCAAAACGGCGAATTACCCCGTCCGGGGCACAGCCCGACAGTGTAGCAAGCCACGCGGCGCGAGGCCGTTGACGGGCGCGCAATGTGGTAAGGTGGCGCTCTCGAAAGAGCGGCATTGATCGAAGATGGCTGATTTTTATCCGGAAATATTCATGCAAGGCGCCGCACAAACGACGCCGGCAGGTCGGGATTGGCGATGAACTCCGTCGGAGGGGCGAAATCGCCACCGCAACAGGTCAGGATTATCGGCGGGCGGTGGAAGCGCACACTGCTTCCTGTGGTGAGCGGCGAGGGACTGCGGCCGACGCCCGATCGCGTGCGGGAGACCCTGTTCAACTGGCTTGGGCAGGATTTGAGCGGTCTGCGGTGCCTCGATCTGTTTGCCGGCAGCGGTGCGCTGGGATTCGAGGCCGCCTCGCGTGGCGCTGCAAGCGTGGTGCTGGTGGAGAAATTGGCGGCTTCGGTGCGGCAACTCGAGGCAATTCGCCAGAAGCTGGCCGCCACGCAGGTCGACATCCTGCATGGCGACGCGCGGCGCCTGGTCGGCAAGCTAGGCGCTGGTTCGTTCGACGTGATTTTTCTCGATCCGCCGTTCGGACAGGACTGGCTGCCGCAGGTACTGCCCGACGCAGTGCGGTTACTGGCGCCGGGCGGCGTTTTGTATGTGGAGGCCGAGGCGCCGGTGGCGGCCGATTTGCTGGAGGCGACCGGCCTGCGCATTGCGCGTCAGGCGAAAGCGGGCGCGGTGCATTATCATTTGTTGCAATCCGAGTCGATCGCAAGCGACGACAATGACTGAATCGAGCAGACCCTGAGCAGGGTGGGAGACGTTGGCATGGTGGTAGCTATTTATCCGGGAACCTTCGATCCGCTCACGCGCGGACACGAGGATTTGGTGCGCCGTGCGGCGGGCATTTTCGACAAGCTGGTCGTGGGTGTGGCCGACAGCCGTAACAAGAAGCCGTTCTTCACGCTGGACGAACGGCTGGATATTGCCCGCGAAGTACTGGGCCACTATCCGAATGTCGCGGTCGAGGGGTTTGCCGGGCTGCTCAAGGATTTTGTTCGCAAGCACCAGGCCCGCGTCATCGTGCGTGGCCTGCGCGCGGTGTCCGACTTTGAATATGAGTTTCAGATGGCCGGTATGAATCGCTATTTGCTGCCGGACGTGGAAACGATGTTCATGACGCCTTCGGATCAGTATCAATTCATTTCGGGAACGATCGTGCGCGAGATTGCCCAATTGGGCGGCGATGTCAGCAAATTCGTTTTCCCGTCGGTAGAAAAATGGCTGGTCGACAAGGTCAGCCAACTGTCTTGA
>JAGXBI010000135.1 GCA_018971155.1 Burkholderiales bacterium | reverse complement strand
ACTTTACATCGAAACATTCACGTTCGCGGGCATTCGCCCTGCAAGCATTGCGGTCAACACGCACGAGCGGATTGCTCAGGATTGCTCAGGACACCTCACCAGAGCAATAAAAAAAGCGCGCGATGACGCGCGCTTTTTTTCCGGCGCCGACGCCGTCAGACTTTCTGAGCGACCCAAGCCGTCACGCCGGCCAGCGCGCCCGGCAACTTTGCTGGTTCGGTGCCGCCGGCCTGCGCCATGTCCGGACGGCCCCCGCCCTTGCCGCCGACCTGCAGCGCAACGAAATTGACCAGCTCGCCCGCCTTGACCTTGCCGGTGGCATCGGCCGTCACGCCGGCAATCAGGCTCACCTTGCCACCGTCGACCGCCGCCAGCACGATCGCGGCGCTCTTGAGCTTGTCCTTGAGCTTGTCCATGGTTTCGCGCAACGTCTTTACGTCGGCGCCGTCGAGCTGGGCTGCCAGCACCTTGAGGCCATTGACATCGACTGCCTGCGCCACCAGTTCGTCGCCTTGGCTCGAGGCCATGCGCGACTTGAGCTGAGCCAGTTCCTTCTCCAGCGCCTTGAGCTGGTCCTGCACCTGTCCGATCCGCTGCGTCAGCTCGGCCGGTTGCGCCTTGAGCGCAGCCGCGGCCTGATGGATCTGCCGATCGAGGGCCTGCACGAAATGCAGTGCATTGTCGCCGGTGATCGCCTCGATCCGGCGGATCCCGGCGGCCACGCCCCCCTCCATCACGATCTTGAACAGGCCGATGTCGCCGGTGCGCGCCACATGCGTGCCGCCGCACAGCTCGCGCGAGAAACCGATGTCGAGCACCCGCACGCTGTCGCCATATTTCTCGCCGAACAGCGCCATCGCGCCGCCCTTGACGGCGTCGTCGAATGCCATCACCTGCGCCTGCGTGGCGGCGTTGCCGAGCACCTCCGCGTTGACGATGTCCTCGACCCGGCGGATTTCATCGTCGCTCAATGGGGCGTTGTGCGCAAAGTCGAAACGCGTCTTGTCGGCGTCGACCAGCGAACCCTTTTGCTGCACGTGGCTACCCAGCACCTCGCGCAGCGCCTTGTGCATCAGGTGCGTCGCCGAGTGATTGCGCACGGTGCGGGCACGGCGTACCGTGTCGACCTGCGCATTCAGCGCGTCTCCCACCTTCAGGCTGCCTTGCTCCAGCGTGCCGTAGTGGCCGAATACGTCGGGCTGGATCTTTTGGGTGTCGCTCACCGCAAAGCGCGCGGCGCCGCCGGCCAGCACGCCCTGGTCACCCACTTGCCCGCCGGACTCCGCATAGAACGGTGTCTTGTCGAGCACCACGATACCCGACTGGCCCGCGCGCAGCTCCGCCACGCTGGTGCCGTCGACATAAAGCGCCGTGACCTTGGCGCTGTCGAGCGACAGCATCTCGTAGCCGCGAAAATCCGTCTTGGCGCCGCTATAGTCGAGCGCCTGGGCCATCTTGAATTTGCCCGCCGCGCGCGCCTGCTCGCGCTGGCGCCCCATGGCCGCGTCGAACGCCGCTTCGTCGACAGTCATCTGGCGCTCGCGGCACACGTCGGCGGTCAGGTCGAGCGGAAAGCCGTAAGTGTCGTGCAGCTTGAAGGCCAGTTCACCGTCGAGTTCGGTCTTGCCCTGCTGCTGCAACTCGGCCAGCGCGCTGTCGAGAATCTCCATGCCATTGGCGATGGTCTCGAAAAAGCGCTCTTCTTCCTGCCGCAGCACATCGGTCACGCGCTGCTGCGCCTCGGCGAGTTCCGGGTAGGCCGCGCCCATCTCGGCGACCAGATCGGGCACCAGCTTGTGGAAGAACGGCTCCTTGCGGCCGAGTTTGTAGCCATGACGAATCGCGCGCCGGATGATCCGGCGCAACACGTAGCCGCGACCTTCGTTGCCCGGAATCACACCATCGACGATCAGGAACGAGCAGGCGCGGATGTGGTCGGCGATCACCTTGAGCGAATTCGCGCCCAGATCGGTGCAGCCAGTCTCGCGTGCCGCGGCCTTGATCAGGTTCTGGAAGAGATCGATCTCGTAATTGCTGTGCACATGCTGCAGCACCGCGGCGATACGCTCGAGCCCCATGCCGGTATCCACGCACGGCTTGGGCAGGCGCGGCATATTGCCCTGCTCGTCGCGGTTGAACTGCATGAACACCAGATTCCAGATCTCGATATAGCGGTCGCCGTCTTCCTCGGGCGATCCGGGCGGGCCGCCCCACACCTCCGGGCCATGGTCGTAGAAGATCTCGGAGCACGGGCCGCACGGACCGGTGTCGGCCATTTGCCAGAAGTTGTCCGATGCATAGCGTGCGCCCTTGTTGTCGCCGATGCGCACGATACGCTCGGCCGGCACGCCGATCTCGTTGGCCCAGATCCCGTAGGCCTCGTCGTCTTCCTGATAGACGGTGACCCACAATTTTTCCTTCGGCAGCCGGTAAACCTCGGTGAGCAACTCCCACGCGTAATGGATCGCCTCACGCTTGAAGTAGTCGCCGAACGAGAAGTTGCCCAGCATCTCGAAAAAAGTGTGGTGGCGCGCCGTGTAACCGACGTTCTCCAGATCGTTGTGCTTGCCGCCGGCGCGCACGCTGCGCTGCGCCGTGGTGGCACGCGTGTAGGGGCGGCTTTCCTGACCGAGAAAGACGTCCTTGAACTGCACCATCCCCGAGTTCGTGAACAGCAGCGTGGGATCGTTGGCCGGCACCAGGCTCGACGAGCGAACGATGGTGTGCCCCTTGGACTCGAAGAATTTGAGGAATTTTTCGCGGATTTCAGCGGCTTTCATAGCGTGCGGAGCGACGTTCGGGCGGCGCTTGAGATGGGTTTGATTAAACGTTTGATTATACGGGAAATCCCATCACCCCCAGTATCGCACCAGCGGCACTCGGGCGCGCAGGCCGCGCCGGCGCCCGCTGTGCGGAACGGCGCTTTGACCGATGCCGCAAAGCTCTTACACTCGGGGCATCCATTCCCCCGCTAGAAAGATCGTCATGGGCGCGCTCAGCCACCTCCGCATACTCGACCTGTCCCGCGTGCTGGCGGGCCCCTGGTGCACGCAGAACCTGGCCGACTTCGGCGCCGACGTGATCAAGATCGAGCGTCCCGGCAGCGGCGACGATACGCGCCGCTGGGGGCCGCCCTACCTGCGCGACGGCGCCGGTCACGACACGGCCGAGGCCGCCTATTACCTGGCCGCCAACCGCAACAAGCGCTCGCTCACGCTCGACATCGCCAGCCCCGCCGGCCAGGCCATCGTGCGCGAGCTGGTCGCGCAAAGCGATGTCGTGGTCGAAAATTACAAAGTCGGCCAACTCAGGAAATACGGCCTGGACTACGACTCGCTCAAGGCCGTCAAGCCCGATCTGGTCTACTGCTCGATCACCGGCTTCGGGCAGACCGGCCCTTACGCGCCGCGCGCCGGCTATGACTTCATCGTGCAGGGCATGGGCGGCTTCATGAGCATCACCGGCGAGCGCGACGCGCTGCCCGGCGGCGGCCCGCAAAAGGCCGGCGTGGCGATTGCCGACCTGATGACCGGCATGTATGCAACGGTCGCCATCCTCGCCGCGCTGGCCCACCGCGACCGCACCGGCGAAGGCCAATACGTCGACATGGCGCTGCTCGACGTGCAGGTGGCCATGCTGGCCAACATGAACACCAACTTCCTGGCCAGCGATCGCGCGCCGGTGCGCTGGGGCAACGCTCACCCGAATATCGTGCCCTACCAGACCTTCGAAACCTCGGACGGCTGGATCATTGTCGCGGTAGGCAACGACGGGCAGTTCCGCAAATTCGTCGAAGCCGGGCAACGCCCCGCACTCGCCGACGACCCGCGCTTCGCCACCAACCCCGAACGGGTGAGGCAGCGCGACGTGCTGGTACCGATCCTGGCCGACATGGTGCGGCAAAAGAGCAAGGCACAATGGATCGACCAGCTCGAGGCGGCGGGCGTGCCGTGCGGGCCGATCAACACCCTGCCCGAAGTCTTCGACAACCCACAGGTCCAGGCGCGCGGCTTGCGCATCGACCTGCCGCATCCCAGCGGCGGGCAGGCCAGGCTGGTGAACAATCCAATCAAGATGAGCGCCACGCCGCCGCGCGCCGAGTCGGCACCGCCCACGCTCGGGCAGCACACCGAGGCCATCCTGCGCGAACGGCTGGCGTATGACGACGCGCGCATCGCCGCGCTGCGCGCGGCGGGAGTTATTTGAGACGCATGAATGACGGCGCAGCTGGCCCGCAGCCCCGCCGCATCACTGAAGTCGCCCGTCGTATCCAGGCTTGAGATCAGCGATTTGCCCCAATGATCCCGCCCACGGCCGCGCCGCCGACGATACCCAAGGCACTATCGGTCAGCACCGCGCCGGCCACGCCGCCGAGCACCGTACCGACGGCCACGCTCTTTTGCCGCGAGGACAGCCCCATCGACGAACAGGCTCCCAGGGAAAATACCAGCGCGACGCCAATCAGCAACTTAACGACTCGCATCGTTCGACTCCTTTCTCGCTTGATTGCCGCAGAAATTAGCGATTCTCGTAGTCGTCCGCCATCCCTTTTACCGGATGTTTCAAAGGCGGGTGGGCCTTGGCGTCGCCGGGGCCGTAAGGCCACAGCCCCGGGGCCGCGTGGCGGTCGCGTCGCACTTGCCGGCGCCGGCACATGCACGGCCCGAGCCGCCCTGTGCGTCGCGTCCGAGCAGGTAGGCCCACAGCAGCGCCGCCTGGCCCGGTTCGAGAATGCGCCGCGTCACGGCTTCGTGGAGATCTTCTTTGTCGAGTGTCATCATTTGCATCAATTCGCTTGCAGTCAAAGACGCGCATCTTAGCGACGGACCCGATATCGCCAACAGAGCGACCAGCCCGCGCGACACCGGGAGTTTTACCGGCCTGGGACAAGAAATTTCCCGCACCGATAAGCGGAATCCGCCACGCCGCGTCACCGCCGGTACGGTAAAATGCCTCGTTAACCTTGAAATTCAGGACAGGCATGAGCAACGAGTCGACGGCGGCATCGAACTTTATCCGCACCATCATCGAAGACGACAACCGCTCCGGCAAATGGGGAGGCCGCGTGGAGACGCGCTTTCCGCCGGAGCCCAACGGATATCTGCACATTGGCCACGCCAAGAGCATTTGCCTGAATTTCGGCGTGGCCGGCGATTACAGCGGCGTGTGCCACCTGCGCTTCGATGACACCAATCCGGAAAAGGAAGAGACCGAATACGTCGGCGCGATCATCGACGTGGTGCACTGGCTGGGCTTTGCCTGGGAAAAGGACGGCCGCAGCCATGAGTACTACGCCAGCGATTATTTCGAGCAACTGTATCGCTACGCGCAGATTCTGATCGAGCGCGGCAAGGCCTATGTCGACAGCCAAAGCGCCGACGAAATGCGCATCAACCGCGGCACGCTGACCGAGCCCGGCAAGGATTCGCCGTTCCGCACCCGCAGCGTCGAGGAAAATCTCGACCTGTTCAGCCGCATGCGCGCCGGCGAATTCGCCGACGGCACCCACGTGTTGCGGGCCAAGATCGACATGGCCTCGCCCAACATCAATCTGCGCGATCCGGTGATTTACCGCATCCGCCATGCGCATCACCACCGCACCGGCGATGCATGGTGCGTCTACCCGCTCTACACCTATGCCCATCCGCTCGAGGATGCGATCGAGAACATCACGCACAGCCTGTGCACGCTCGAGTTCCAGGACCAGCGCCCGTTCTACGACTGGGTGCTCGGGCAATTGGCCGACGCCGGCGTACTCAAGCGCCCGCTGCCGCAGCAAATCGAATTCGCCCGGCTCAAGGTGACCTACGCCATCACCAGCAAGCGCAAGCTGCTGCAACTGGTCAATGAAGGGCATGTCGACGGCTGGGACGATCCGCGCATGCCGACTCTGGTGGGGTTGCGCCGGCGCGGCTTCACGCCCAGCAGCATCCGGCTGTTCTGCGACCGGGTCGGGGTGGCCAAGGCCGACTCCTGGATCGACATGGGCACACTCGAACAAGCGCTGCGCGACGATCTCGACCCGATCGCGCCGCGTGCGATCGCCGTGCTCGACCCGCTCAAGCTGATCATCGACAACTACCCGGCCGATCAGCAGGAAGACTGCACCGCGCCGGTTCATCCGCATCATCCGGAGCGGGGGCTGCGCCACTTTCCGTTCTCCCGCGAACTCTGGATCGAGCGCGAGGATTTCAACGAACAGCCGCCCAAGGGCTACTTCCGCCTGTTCCCCGGCAATCGCGTGCGGCTGCGCTATGGTTTCGTGGTCGAATGCACCGGTGCCGACAAGGACGCCGACGGCAACGTCACCGCTGTGCACTGCCAGTACTTCCCCGACAGCAAGTCCGGCACCGAGGGCTCGAACAACTACAAGGTCAAGGGCAATATCCACTGGGTCAGCGCGGCCGCAGCCGTGCCGGCCGAGGTACGCCTGTACGACCGCCTGTTCGCCGACCCGTACCCCGATTCGGGCGACAAGAACTTCCTCGAGGCGATCAATCCGAACGCCAAGCGGGTGGTGCAGGCGCGCCTGGAGCCCAGCACCGCGCAGGCGCGGCCCGAAGAGCACTTCCAGTTCGAGCGGCACGGCTACTTCGTGGCCGACCGGGTCGACTCCCAGCCAGGCAAGCCGGTGTTCAATCGGATCGTCTCGCTGCGCGACAGCTGGGGAGCGGCCAAACCTGGCCGGTAGCCTCCGACGGCCGGGCATGCGCGCGATGCATACACTCGACAACTCCTGGCCCGCCCTCGTGCGCGGCAACGCGTTCGTGCGCGCTTGCTGGCGAGGGTTGGCGCAAATCTACTTCCAGCCCAGCGTGTTCGCCGGCATGGCGTTTTTCGCCATTCTGGTCCTGGCCGCCCCATCCGCCGCGCTTGGCGGCGCGTTGGGCAGCGTCGTCGCCACGGCGACCGCCTGGGCGTTGCGGCTGCCGCGCCGGGCCCGCCATGCTGGCCTATACAGTTACAACGGCGCGCTCACCGGCATTGCACTGGTCGCACTGTTCGAGCCCAGCACCCGATTGCTGGTTTGGCTGCTGCTCACCGCTATGCTCGGCGTGCCCCTAACGCACCTGTTCGCCGCGCGACGCGTGCCGGCCCTGACCGGGCCGTTCGTCGCCATCATGCTGTGCACCGTGGCGTGGGCTCCCGCACTGGGCCTGGCCCACCGGCACTCACACGCCGCCGGTTGCCAGCCCAGCGATCTCGGCTTCGTGTTTTGCTCGATCGGCCAGGTGGTGTTCGTCGCGCCGCTGGTCCTGGGCTTGCTGCTGAGCTACGTGCTGGCCGTGCGCGATACGCGCACCACCGGTTGGGCCATGCTTTGCGCGCTGCTCGCGTGGGCCGGCGCCGCGGCGTTCGGTCCGGTCTGGCCCGCATTGGCGGCGCAAACGGGCGGCATCGGCGTCAATAGCTTCCTCGCTGCACTCGGCCTGGGAATGTTTGGTTTCGGTGTGCCGGCGCGCCTGGCCGGGGCATTCGCGGCATGCCTGCTGTGTTTGCTGTTCGGCACGCTGGCATGGCCGTATTTCACGCTGCCGTTCAACCTCTCGGTGTGGGGGCTCTGGTTGTTGCGCGAGCAATCGCGCCGCGCGGCCCGGTAATTTCCCTAATCGGGCAAGCACCAATTGGCGCGGCGGCGCGGGCGCCGGATAATCCGTTCACCCTCTTACGTCCTTTTGAGGGTACTGCGACAACGTCATTAGCCCGCCTCTGGCGGGCCTTTTCTTTTATAGGCCTTGCCTCAAAACAATCCGGGCAATATACGATAGCGAACCTGCTGACGATAGGCCCGGTATTGCTCGTCGTCCGACAGCAGTCGCTCCTCGCGCCAGATTCGGCCGGCCTGCAGCGCGAATTGCGCGCCGTACACGATGACGTTGCGCACATCGAAATTCACCAGCAGAAAGCCGATATCGGCCAGGAAATAGCCCACATACATCGGATGCCGCATGAACCGGTAGGCGCCGCTGGACACCACGCCGCGATTGGCCGGCAAAATGCCGAACGCACGGCGCAGCGATGCCTTGGCAAACAATTGCCAGACCAGCCCGAGCACCTGCAGCGTGGCGCCCGCCCATTCCGGCATCAGGTGCACGCCGGGCGCCAATTGCACCGCCAGGAAGTAGTAGGTACCGCCCACCGACAACAGGAATGCGGTGGGTGTCCAGTCGCGCCTGGCCGGCACCTTGGAGAACAGCGAGAGCCCGACGGTGACGCACGCCGTCACCACCAGCAGCACGAGCGTGATGCGCGCGGGCGCGGCCAGCCACTGCCGGATCGCGCCATACGCGAAAATCGCGAGCAGAGTCGCGCTGGCGCTGCGGCACGCCAGCTCGATGACGAATTCCCGCGCCGCTGGCGTCCTGGGCGCGTTGCCGCCGGGCGCGTCGGCCGGTGCCGCGGACATCGCAACGGGTACCGCTTCATTTTCCGGCATCACAGCCTCCTTTCCGCATCGCCCCGGCGCGGCCGGTGCGTCCTTGAACCTTGGCGGTCGTCGTCAGCTTCCTCGGCTTTTCCGGCGTCATCGAGCATGCCACTGTCGAGGATATCGAGCAATCCGGACAGATACTTCCGCACGCACTCGAATTCGTCTTCGGCCAGGGCGGCGTCGAAGCTATCGAGCCGCTCGTTGATGACCTGGTAGCACGCATTGAGCAGCGCCACCCGTGCCGGGACGAAGCGCAGCAAAATCCGTCGCCGGTCGGTCGGATCGATTTCGCGCCGAATCAGGCCGCCTTTTTCCAGCCGCTTGAGCGAGACCGTCACGCTGGCCGGCGACAGGCCGATCAACCGCGCCAGGCGGCCCGGCGTGATCGGCTGCATTTCGTCGTGATAGGCCACTTCCAGGCACTTC
>JAGXBI010000134.1 GCA_018971155.1 Burkholderiales bacterium | reverse complement strand
CTTTAAGGATGAGCCATGAGCGTTCGTATTGTCCGACTCGGCACGCCGCGCGCGCCCGACGAGGGGTTGCGTATCGGCACCGTGCGGCGTCCGCCGCGCGGCGTGCCGAAGACCGAATTCAGCAAGCGCGATTACTACGACGTCTGGCTGCCGAACCTTTCGCCCAGTGCGGAACTGGTCGCCGAGGCCCAGGCCGCCGAGAGCCAGGCCGACTGGAATCGCTTCAGGCGCAAATTCCGCGCCGAGATGAACACCAGCGAGCACGGCAAGGTACTCGACCTGCTGGCGGCCCTGTCGCACACCACGCAGTTTTCGGTTGGCTGCTACTGCGCCGACGAAAACCATTGCCATCGCAGCGTCCTGCGTGAATTGCTGCAGGAGCGGGGCGCCGAGATCAAGTGAGCTTGGGCTGCTGCGCGGGGGAGAAAAATCCGCGCGGCAATCCAGCCGGAAAGCAAGCGGGCTGGGCATCGTCGCGCCGATGCGCGCGCCGACGCATGTGCATGTGCGGGCGCTCCAGCGCGTCGCACTCGACGTCCACGGCGCGGCGAAATGCCGCGCGCATGGCCGCGGGTGTGTCCAGTCCGACGGCCATGGCGATGTGTCGGAGATCGAACCTGGTGGTCATCATCTGCACCAGCGCCGCGATCACGCGCTGCCGTTCAACCACCGCAGCCAGGCTGGTGCCGCCTTGCGCCAGCAAGTCATGGATTTCGGTCTCCGGCAACTGGCATTGCCTGGCCAGCGCAGCAGCCCGCCACTGTGCGTTGGGCGCGCGAAATACCTGACGGGCCAACGCCGCGGCCAGGTGCGTGTTCCCGGGGCCGGTCGCGCATGCCGCGTGGTGGTCGGTCTCGAAAGTAACGATGGTTCTGGCTGCGGTGCCGGCGCTCGTCCCGGCCGCGAGCAGACAATCGAAAGGCAAACCGGGCGGCAGTTCGGCATCCTGACCAGCATGAATGGTCAGGCGGCGCTGCCGGGTGGTCAGTGCCGAGGTGCCCGAGAGCACCTGGACACGCAACGCATAGGGGACCTCGACGCCGCGCAACAGCAGTTGTGTCGCAGTGGTCAGCGGCACGCGCAGCGGGAACGGCAGCGCCGCGCGCGCCCACAGCGCGGCGATGCCCTGGCGGGCACCGTTCATGGGCGCGCGGCAGCCGCCGAGATGGCCCGGGCACGATCGACGACCGGCTTGTCGACCAGCTTGCCATCGATGGCGATGGCGCCATGCGGGTCGGCGGCGACCGCTGCCAGCACGCGCTCGGCCCAGGCGCGTTCCTGATCGGAGGGCAGGAAGCCGCGTTGCACCGCCGCGACCTGCCTGGGGTGAATGCACAATTTGGCGCCGAACCCGAAACGGCGCGCACGCAGCACCTCCGCCTCGAGCGCAGCGGCGTCGTCGATGGCCAGCGCGACGCCGTCGACCGGTGCCGGCAGCCGCGCATAGCGGGATTCGATCACCAACTGCGTGCGTATCGCGTCGAGCTCCCGATCGTCGCCGCCGATGCCGGCATCGCCGCAAAAATCCACCGAGCCGAACGCGATCCGCGTGAGATCCGGGGTGCCCGCGATCTCGCGCAGATGCACCAGGCCGGCCACGCTCTCGACCAGCGCATGGAGTTCCTGCTCGGGGCGCAGCCGGGCACGCACGGCGCTCAATGCGGCGCGCTCCTCGCTCTTGGGCAGCATGATGCCGGCCACCGCGGGCAGTGCGGCGAGCGCCATATCGTCGGCGTGCCATGGCGTGTTGACGCCGTTCACGCGCACCAGGATGCGTGCATCGGGCGCACCCTGCGCCTGCAGCCATTCCACCAGTGCCGCGCGCGCGGTTGCCTTGGCGCCCGGCGCCACGGCGTCCTCGAGATCGAGGATGATTCGCTCGGCGCCGCTGGCCAGCGCCTTGGAAAAGCGTTCCGGGCGCTCGCCCGGGACAAACAGATAACTATGGACGGACATGATCGGGCAGGTTGTTCAGACGGGGCGCCAGTCGCGCTGGAACTTCTCCGAGTAGCTGAAGCGCTCGGCGGGGTGCGTGCTGATCGCCACCTCCACCACTTCGCCGCGTCGATTGATGTAATGCCGGCAAATCCACAACGCCGCGGAGCGGGCCTTGACGTTGAGCTGCCGGGCCTGGGCGCTGGTGACGTTCACCGCGCGGATTTCCTGCTGCACTTCGGTGATCTGCTCGCCGAACTGGCGTTCGATCAACGTGTAGATCGGCGCATGTGTCGCGGCGCCGACGTTCTCGACCGTGCGAAAAGCCGGGTGAATGTAGATCTCGCTCACGCAGATCGGGTAGGGAGAGTCACCCGAGCGGCGCAACGCCTCGATGCGCAGCCACGTCTCGCCGGGGGTCGCGCGCAACAGGCCGCACAGGCTATCGTCGATCTCGATGGTCTGCCGCGAGACGATGTCGAGCTCGGTGTCGGCGGTGTACTGCTGGAGATCGCCGAGCTGCTGCATGACCTGCTGGTAGCCGCTGACCGCCTGCTGTGCCCGCACGCGGGTGCCCACGCCGGCCTGACGGTCGACCAGGCCCATCTGCACCAGCCGCTTGACGGCTTCGCGCACCGTAAAGCGACTGGCCCCGAACTGCTCGCACAGGTCGTATTCGGTCGGCAGCAGATCGCCGATGCCGTATTTGCCCGCCTGAATTTCGTTGATCAGCGTCTGGGCCAGTTGCAAATAGCGAGGCTGTTGGTTGAGCAGTGTTGTCATGCAGATGTCGCGCGGCGATGAGAGGCGTTGAAGGGCTTTATTATTGCACCACAGCTTTCTCGCGCAGCCAAGCGATGCGCGAATCGTCATACCCGAGGTCGCGCAGAATCGCTTCGTTGTGCTCGCCCATGCGCGGTGCGGCGCGGGTGGGCAACGCCTCGTCGATGCGCACCGGCGAGGCGACGCCGCGAATCGGGCCGTGTTCGGGATGCAGAAAATCGAGCACCCGGTGCTGTTCGGCAACGAACGGATTCTCCAGTGCCTGCGCCACGTCGTAGACCGGCGAGGCGGGAACCTTGCCGGCGAAACGCGTCATCCAGGTGGCGGTGTCCTCGGTCATCAGCACGTCGTCGAGCTCGCGCCGCACCCGATTGCGGTTGGCCAGCCGCGCCTTGTAATTGCACAGCTGCGGATCGTCGATCCATTCCGGCTTGCCCAGCACTTCGGCCAGCACGCCCCAGAACTTCTCCTTGTTGCACATCAGGAAGATCCAGCCGTCGCGCGTGCGATACAGCTCGCTGGGCGTGAGCGACGGGTGGCTCGAGCGCGGCTCGCGCCGGGTGGTGTGCCCGCCGTTCAGGTACCAGGTCGCGACATAGGCGAGGTTATGCAGCGCCACGTCGAACAGGCTCACATCGAGGTCACGCCCGCGTCCGGCAGTGCGTGCCTCGAGCACGCCGGCGAGCAGCGCCATCGCGGCGGTGGTGCCGGTCATCAGATCGATGATCGACAGGCCGAAGCGCGCGGGCGGACCGTCCGGTTCGCCGGTCAGCGACAGGTACCCGGCCTCGGCCTGCATCAGGTAGTCATAACCCGGCCACGCCTGGCGCGAGCCGGTGCGGCCGTAGGCTGACAGGTGAACGCAGACGAGCGCCGGGTTGGCGGCGGCCAGCGAGGCGTAGTCGAGCCCCAGCTTGGCCGGCAGGTCGCCGCGCAGATTGTCGAACAGCGCGTCGCTCGTGGCGACCAGTTGCTGCAGGATCTCGCGCCCCTCGGGGGTTTTCAGGTCGAGCGTGAGGCTGCGCTTGTTGCGGTTGAACGCCTCGTAGAAATGGCTGTCGCCCGGACCGAAGTAGTGCGGGCCTACCGCGCGGCCGACGTCGCCGCCGTCCTTGGCGTTTTCGATCTTGATCACATCGGCGCCCAGATCCGCCAGGTGCTGCGTGGCGAACGGGCCGGCGCCGTATTGCTCGACTGCGATCACGCGCAGTCCGGAAAGAGGCAGGCTCATACAGGATTCCTTGCTATCAGTTGCTTGGCGATGATGATGCGTTGCATCTCGTTGGTGCCTTCGCCGATGACCAGCAGCGGCGCATCGCGGTACAGGCGCTCGATATTGAATTCCTTCGAATAGCCGTAGGCGCCGTGAATGCGCATTGCCTCGAGGCTGTTTTCCACGCCGGCTTCGGTGGCGAAATATTTCGCCATGCCGGCTTCCATGTCGCACCGCTCGCCGCGGTCGTACGCCTGCGCGGCGGCGTCCACCAGCAGGCGCGCTGCTTGCACGCGGGTCGCCATTTCGCCGAGCTTGAGCTGGATCGCCTGATGCTCGCAGATCGGCTTGCCGAAGGTCTTGCGCATTTGCGCGTACGCGACCGATTCATCGAGCGCGGCCGCCGCGATACCCAGGCCGCGCGCCGCGACGTTGATGCGACCCAGTTCCAGCCCGCCGAGAATCTGCTGAAGCCCTCGGCCTTCCTCGCCGCCGAGCAGCCGATCGGCCGGCACCCGGTAGTCGTCGAAGCTGAGCTCGCAGGTATCGATGCCTTTGTAGCCGAGTTTTTCGAGCTTGCGGCTGACCTGAAAGCCGGGCCCTTTCTCTGCAATGAGCAAGCTCATGCCGCGATGGCGCGGCTCGGCTGCCGGGTCGGTCTTGACCAGCAGGATCAGGCAGTTGCCGTGCAGGCTGTTGGTGATCCAGGTTTTCGCTCCGTTGACCACGTAATGATCGCCGTCGCGGCGTGCCGTGGTGCGAATGGCCTGCAGGTCGGTGCCGCAGTCGGGCTCGGTCAGCCCGATGCCGCCACGCAGCTCGCCGGTGGCAAAGCGCGGCAAATACGCCTGCTTCTGCGCCTCCGTGCCGAAGCGCTGCACCGCCATGGCCATGATCAGGTGCGAGTTGATAATGCCGCTGACAGACATCCACACGGCCGACATGCGCTCGATGATGCGCGCATAGGTGCGCGTGCTCAGGCCCAGGCCGCCATATTCCGGCGCGATAAGACAGCCGAACAGGCCCATCGTCTTCATGTGTTCGACGATTTCCTCCGGGTAGGTATCGCTGCTCTCCAGCGCGCGCACGTGCGGCGCGACCTCCACCTTGAGGAAACGATCGAGCATGTCCAGGATGAGTTGCTCGTTATCGTCGCCGGCGGCGTCCGATGAGGGCGCATTGGGGTGAATCATGAAAAGGTCTCCTCGATTCGAAAATTAGATGGGTTCGGCCAGCAGCGCGTGCAGCGCGCCGGCTTCGAGTCGCTCCAGCGAGAGCACCGTCTCGCGGATTTGCGCCGCGCGCGACTCGGGCAGAGTGCGTCCGGCATTGATGAAGTATTTCTCGCTGATATCGTGGTTGGTCAGCGGCCGATCGGCACTGCCGCGATTGATTGCCTCGCGGTGGGCGAGCTGACGGCCGTCGGTCATCTCCAGGATGACCTCGCCGGTGTAGTGACGCGGGAAGGTCGAATCCGGGTCGATTTCATAATCGACCTTGCCGGCCAGCGCCAGCACGGCCGGATCGACCAGCGCCGCCGGCTCGAGCTCGTCGAGCGTGAAACGGCCCTTGAGCAAGCCGCACGCGACGATGTAGGGAATGCTGAACTGGGCCTCGTAGCTGTTGGCGGGGCGACGCTTGTTGGCGACCGGCTCGCAGACGGTCTTGACCACCTGCTGCGGCACTTTCACACGAACGCGTGCGATGCCGCTGCCTGCGTGGCCGCCGAGCTGGTCATGCAGCGCCACTGCGGCGTCAGCCGCGGCGTGCGTGAAATGGCACGCCGGGATCGGCTTGATGGCGACGTCCTCGATTTGCCACTGCTCGCCGAGCCCCGCGGTCGCCAGCGACAGGTCGGCTTGCGCACGCATCTCGCCAAGATAACTGGCATACAGGCCAAAGCGCCCCTCATACGGCGCCTGGGGTCCGATGAACCCCTGCTTGGCCAGCACCGCCGCAGTCACGCCGGCGCCGGCGGCCCAGCCCGGATGAATGCGCTTGGTCCATGCGCCATCCTGCAGAAACTCCAGGCTGCCGCTGGCCATCGACAGCGCAATGCCTTGCGCCATCGCGGCCTGCCGGGCGCTCAGCCCGTCCAGGCGAGCCGCGCTGAGCGCGCAACCGAACACGCCGGCCACGCCGGTCGGATGAAACCCGACCTGATGAAAGCCGCCTTGCGCCACGGCGCCCACGCGAGTGGCGACTTCCATGCCCGCGATGTAGGCGGCCAGCATTTGCGCGCCGCTGGCGGAAGCGCGCTCGGCGCTGCCGAAGACGCACGGAAAAATGCTGGCCGTGGCATGAATCACGCCGCGCGAATGCGTGTCGTCGAAATCCAGGCCATGCACCAGCACGCCGTTCATCAGCATCGCATCGCGCGGCTGCAGCAGCCGCCCGTAGCCAATCACGGTTGCGGGCCCGTTGCCGAGCGCCTGCATGGCCGCCAGCGACACCTTAGCGAAATCGTAGTCGTGGGTGGCGTAGGCCAGGCCGATCGCATCGAGCAGCAAGTGCTTGGCGCGTTCGCGCACGGCCGCCGGCACCCGGTCGAGTTGCAAGCCCAGCGCAAAGTCGGCCAGTTGCGGCGCGATGGGAAGCTGCGGCGTCGCTTCGGCGTTGGAGGGAGTTGCTGCTGCGTTCATGAAATTTCTCCTTGGATACTCAGGATGCCCGGCCCATGCCGGCCGGCGCGATGTCCAGTTCGGGCGCGCTGATGTCCTCGAGCGACTGTTGGTTGGTTTCGACCCGCAGGGCCAGCAGACCGACGATCAGCAGGCCCAGCACGCCGATGACCATCGACAGCACGCCCGTCAGACCGAAGCGCTGGAACAGGTAGACGGCCAGGTACGGAGTGCTCATCGAGGCCGCCCGCCCGCATACGCCGGCAAATCCGGTCCCGCGCAGGCGATATGCAGTCGGGAACAGTTCCGGAATGTAGCCGTACAGGCCCAACGTGACGACCGTGTAGATTGACGTGACGAGCACGAAGCCGACCACCGAAATGGCCAACGGATCACGCATTTGCGGGTAGATGAACCCCAGCACGATGGTGGCCAGGCTGAACACGATCAGGCCCTTCTTGCGACCGATCCGGTCACCCAGGAAGTACCCGACCAGCGCACCGCCGGGCGCGCCAAACGCCATCAAGGTGGTGAACCCGAGCGATTGCACGACCGTCAATCCTTCCTTCACGAAAAAGGTCGGCAACCAGGCCACGAAGCCGTAGACCGACATATTGATTGCCACGCACGTGAGCGCCGCCACCAGGGTGCGGCCGATCACCGGGCGCGAGAACAGGACCGACAGCGGCACGTTGAGCGCCATTACCGGTTGCGCTGCCGGCACCGCCGGTAGCGGACCGCTTTGTTGCTCGACCTCCGCTTCGATAGCCGCCAGAGTGGCCTCGGCTTCGGCCGAGCGGCCCACTGATTCCAGCCAGCGCGGTGACTCGGGCATGCGCTTGCGCAAGACCCAGATCAGCAGGGCGCCGCCACCGGCGATGGCGAACATCCAGCGCCACCCCAGGTTGGGAATCACCACGTAGCCGATACTGGTGGCAAATAGCAGACCCGAGTTGATGATGAGTCCCATCAGGGAAATCCAGCGACCCCGGTAAGCCGGTGGCACGAATTCGCACAAGGTGCCGGCGGCGACCACCAGCTCGGCGCCCAGGCCAAGCCCCATCACGAAGCGCAACACGATCAGCGTCTGGATGTTGGGCGCAAAACATGCGAGCAACGAAGCCACGCCGAACACGGCCAGATTGGCCTGGTACGAGTATCGCCGGCCGAAGCGATCGCCGACGTAGCCCGCCAGTGCCGAACCGATCAGCATGCCGAAGAAAGTCGCCGAGATGAATGCGGCGCCGCTTTGCAGCGTCGAAAATCCTTGCTTGACGGTGGCGGCAAGCACACCGCCGGCAAGATAGATGTCGAACGCGTCGAGCAGCGCGCCGCCGCTGATGAGGCCCAGTATTTTCCAGTGAAACCGGGAAATGGGCAGCCGGTCCAGACGCGGGCCGGCATTGACGGTTTGATGGTTCATGCGATGTCTCCTTGATGTTCAAGCGCTACCGTTCTGATTGCGGGAGTCGCTTGTCAATTGATTAATTGAATTACCATTTACACAGAGGGCCGCTGGCGATGCCAATCGGTTTGCTGCTGAAACTGGTGGCCGACGCGCAACAGCGTTGCCTCGGCAAATGGCCGGCCGATCAATTGCACACCATTGGGCAAGCCGTTGTCGGTGAACCCTGCCGGCAAGGCGAGAGCCGGCAGGCCCAGATAATTGATGCCGCGCGTCCAGTACGAAAGATTGCCGAAGCGCGCCTCGATCTCGGCCTCGCTGCCCGAGAGGGTGGCCTCGATGGTTGGCACCGCGCAGGGCAGGACGGGCAGCAACAAGGCCGACGCGTCGCCCAGATAGGTGTCGAGAAAGCGCATCTGATACTGGGCGCGCAAACGCAGCGCATCGACATAGCGGGTGGCGGGGTAGAGCAGTCCGCGCTCCAGCCGGCGTCGAACCTGCGCGCCGTAATCGTGCGAGCGGCTGGACAGCCAAGGGCCATGAACCGACGCCGCTTCAGCGCCCAGCACCAGGCTTGCCAGTGCGCCGGCCGCGCTCAGATCGGGCAGCCGCACGCGTCGCAGCGTGGCGCCGGCGCGCGCCAGATCGGCCGCCGCCTGAGTCACGAGCGCGCGAAGCTCGCCCGTTAGCACCGCCTGGCTCGCCGCCTCGTCGGAAAAGTCGGGCACGGCAATCACGTCGCCTGACCCGAGCGGGCGCGCCAGTCCAGCCTCGTAGTCGCGCGCGCGAGTCGTCAGGCAGGCCGGATCACGCTCATCCGGGCCGGCCACCGCGCTCATGAGCCGGGCGCAGTCGCGCGCGGTCTGTGCCAGAAATCCGACGCAGTCGAGGCTGGCCGAAAGCGGCATCACGCC
>JAGXBI010000463.1 GCA_018971155.1 Burkholderiales bacterium | reverse complement strand
GCGGGTCACGCGCCGCCGCCGGCAAAGATCGGGCGCCGGCGGTATCATGCGGGCACACCCCGAACCCGGAGCCGCATGCAATGAACGACGAAGCAAAATGGAGCGCCCGCTATCGCGAGGCAGGCGACGAATACCTGTTCGGCACCGAGCCGAACCGTTTCCTGGCACAGCATCAGGCGCTGTTCAAACCCGGCCAGACGGCGCTGTCGGTCGCCGATGGCGAAGGCAGGAATTCGATATGGCTGGCCGCGCAAGGACTCGTCGTGACCGCCAGCGAAGTCTCCGAGGTGGCCATCGCCAAGGCCAGAAGACTGGCCGAAGCGCGGCGTTGCCAGGTCGCGTTCACACAGGGCGACATGCTGTCCGAGCAATGGCCGCCGCGGGAATTTCTCGATGCGTTCGACTGGGTCATCGCGATTTTCATTCAGTTCGCCGACCCCCGCCAGCGCATCAAGCAGTTTGCGTCGATGCAGGCGGCCACCCGTCCGGGCGGTCGCATCCTGCTGCAAGGCTATACGCCGCAGCAGCTCCAATACGGCACCGGCGGGCCATCGGCGCTCGAGCACCTGTACACGCAGGAGCTCCTGCGTGAAGCATTTGCGGGATGGGATATCGAGGAACTCGTCGAATACGAGGACGACCTTTCCGAAGGCACGCGCCACGGCGGGCGCTCGGCGCTGATCGGCATGGTCGCGCGCAAGCCGGCCTAAGCCCTTCGAGCCCGGTCGCCCGGGCTCCTAGCGCCGCCGCAAACGTCGGTACAGCAACAGCACCGCGCAAGCGAGCACGGCCACATACAGGCTGTCGCTGATCAGCCATCCCCGCTGGTACCACCAGGCAGACGAGGCGTTATCGCCCAGCACGATGGCACTGGCGCCGGCAAAGCTGAAAAGCCAGGTCGAGGCGACGCCGAAGAACGCGAACAAACCGAACGAGCGCCATTGCGCCGCCCGCGTCCGGGCCCGGCGGTAGGCCAGAAACCAGGCAAGGCTGACCACGCTGCACCCCGCCGACAATTGCCGGGCCACCATCACCGAATCCACATTGATCATCGTTCATTTCCCCTGTCGCGCGGGCCCAAGCCCGCTGCGCCGCCGGCGCAGTTTTTCGTGCGCCCGCATTGTACCGCCGAAGCCGCGACGCAGCGCCAGCCGCGCGAGCGCTTTTTCCCCCGGCGGCAACCGGCGGTGCTATTGTGAAAAGCAGTGCCTCCGGCACACTCGCAAGCTCCTTCGCAAGTCCTTCATCTCTGGAGAAATCATGGCGAAAGTTCTCGTGCTCTATTACTCGATGTACGGCCACGTCGAAACCATGGCCGATGCCGTTGCCGAAGGCGCCCGCTCGGTCGCCGGTACCGACGTAACGCTCAAGCGCGTGCCGGAAACCATCCCGGCGGAACAGGCAGCCGCCAGCGGCGTCAAGCTCGATCAGAAGGCGCCCGTGGCCAGCCCTGGCGAGCTGGGTGACTATGACGCGATCATCTTCGGCACGCCGACCCGCTTCGGCAACATGGCGGGACAGATGCGAACCTTCCTCGATCAGACCGGCGGCCTGTGGATGAAAGGCGCCTTGGTCGGCAAGATCGGCAGCGTGTTTGCCTCGACCGGCACCCAGCACGGCGGCCAGGAAACCACTATCACGTCGTTCCACAACACGCTTTTACACCACGGCATGGTGATCGTCGGCGTGCCCTACGCGTGCGCCGGCCTGACCAAAATGGATGAAATCA
>JAGXBI010000133.1 GCA_018971155.1 Burkholderiales bacterium | reverse complement strand
GGATGGTGCGCAGCCAGCGAGTCTCGCGCGCCCACAGGGAGCCGAAATCGGGTTCGACCACGTCGGTGCTCACCGTGACTTCCGACAGGACCGTGCGCAGGCCCAGCCGGCGCACGTGTTCGGCCAGCCAATAATCGTCGGCCAGTTCGTCGCGCAGTCTCGCGAAGCCGCCGATGCGCTCGAGCGTCGCGCGCCGCAGCGCCAGCGTCGCGCCGAAACCGAAGTCGGTCGATCCCCCGGCATGGGCGACGCGCACCGACGGCGCGAACCATTGATTGACGAACAATGCGCCCATGCGCGTCCAGAAACCACCGACGGCTTGCGCGCGATACAGGCAAGTGACGATCCCGACTGCAGGGTCGGCCAATGGCGCCGCTACGCGTGCCAGGTAGTCCGGCTCGACGGCGATGTCGCTGTCGGCGATCACCAGGATGTCGTGCCGCGCCTGTGCCGCCATGTTGATGAGGTTGCTGACCTTCAGGTTCTGGCCATGCACCGTCGGATCGACAACCAATGCGATGTCATGGCGCGGATAGGCCGAACGCAGCCGCTCGACCACCGCGATCGCCGGATCATCGGACGCGCTCACGCCGAACACCAACTGCACTTCGGGCCAGGTCTGCTCGCAGAACGTGGCGAGGTTCTCGAACAGCCGGGGTTCCGCGCCGCACAATGGCTTGAGTACGCTGAGTGCGCCGGGCGCGGGGCGGGCCGGCGCGATGCGCCGCGCGGTCGCTGCCCTGAGCGTGCTCAGCGCGGCAAAGGCCTGATAGCCGGCCGCGGCGCAGCACACCAGGGCAAGCAGCCATGCGGTAACGGATAACAGTGGAAAAGTCATTGTGGCAATCTGGCCGGTATGCCTGAGGCGTCGGGCTGGCCCGATCGATGGCGCTCGGGGCGGCGGCCGTTTCCCTTGCCGGGGTCTCGGCAAAGGAACGGGGTGGTGCCGAATTATAGTGGATTACCGGCAATCGGGCGCGCGCCCTGGCTGGACGGGATCGTTGATAAAATGGCCGACTTTTGCTATCTTTGGCGCCTTCGATCGCCGCGGTTCTCCGGCTTTTCCGGAACATGCCGCATCCCGGCAACGGGTTTGCCCGCCTGGGCGGCCCGGGTTCACGATAAACCAAATTTCGCACTCGAACGTGCCCATCGGCTCGGAGCCGCTTCCATGCGGGCACATGTGGGTCTTGCCAAAAACAAGGAATCGATAGCGCCATTTGCCATGTTGTCGCCGCTCGGTTTGCGTTGTAGCGCCGGCGTGGCTGCCCCTGGCAATCACGCGCGACGCCTGGGCGGCAGCGCGAACGGGCGAGGCAAGACAACCATGACAGCAAGGAATGCACGATGAGTGTGACCCAACAAGCGGCGCAGCGCCGCACTTTCGCGATCATCTCGCACCCGGACGCCGGCAAAACGACCTTGACCGAGAAGCTGTTGCTGTTTGCCGGCGCGATTCACATCGCCGGCAGCGTCAAGGCGCGCAAGGCGAGCCGGCACGCGACCTCCGACTGGATGGAGATCGAGAAGCAACGGGGTATTTCGGTTGCCAGTTCGGTGATGCAAATGGAGTACCGCGACTGCGTCATCAATCTGCTGGATACCCCCGGTCACCAGGACTTCTCCGAAGATACGTACCGCGTGTTGACAGCGGTCGACGCCGCGCTGATGGTGATCGATGCCGGCAACGGCGTCGAGGCGCAAACCCTGCGCCTGTTGGAGGTTTGCCGGGCGCGTAACACGCCGATCATCACCTTCGTCAACAAGATGGACCGCGAGGTGCGCGAGCCGCTCGATCTCATCGACGAAATCGAGCGGGTGCTGGGCATGCCGGCCGTGCCTTTCACCTGGCCGGTGGGCATGGGCAAGCAGTTCGCCGGCGTGTTCGACATCCGGCATGACTGCATGCGCGTGTTCGAGCCTGGCAGCGACCGCGTGAGCGAGCCGCCCGAAACGATTCAGGGAATCGACAACCCGGCCAACGCGCAGCGTTTCGGCGATACCTTCGCGCAGGCCAGCCAGGAGGTCGAGCTGGTGCGGGCTGCGTCGCCCTCATTCGATCGCGAGGCGTTTCTGGCCGGCCGCCAGACCCCGGTGCTGTTCGGCTCGGCGATCAACAATTTCGGCGTGCGCGAAGTGCTCGATGCGCTGGTCGATCTGGCGCCATCGCCCGGGCCGCGCAAGGCGCTGCAGCGCACCGTGCTGCCCGACGAGGCCAAATTCTCCGGCGTGGTGTTCAAGGTCCAGGCCAATATGGATCCGGCGCATCGCGACCGGATCGCTTTCGTGCGCATCTGCTCGGGGCGCTTCGAGCGCGGCATGCGGCTGAAGATCTGCCGCAACGGCAAGGAGGTCCGGACCAATAACGCCGTATCGTTTTTGTCGCAGCGACGCGATCTGATGGAAGAAGCCTATTCCGGCGACATCATCGGCATTCCCAATCACGGCCTGCTGCAGTTGGGCGATACGCTGACCGAGGGTGAGAATCTGCAATTCACCGGCCTGCCGTTCTTTGCGCCGGAAATGTTCCACGGCGTCGAAGTGGCCGATCCGATGCGCGTCAAGCATCTGCGCACGGGCCTGATGCATCTGGGCGAGGAGGGCGCGATCCAGGTATTCCGTCCGCAAACCAGCGGCATGCTGCTGCTCGGCGCGGTCGGTGCGCTGCAATTCGATGTCGTCGCGCATCGCCTGCGCCACGAGTATGGCGTCGAGCCCCGCCTGATGCCCAGTTCCTACCGGATGGCGCGCTGGGTCACCGCGGAATCGCCCGAGGAGCTCAAGCGCTTCATGAGCGCCAATGCGCACCGGGTCGCGCTGGACGCGGTCGACGCCCCGGTCGTGCTGGTCGGACACGCTGCCGAGCTCACTGTGCTGCGGGAGCGCTGGGAAAAGATCTCGTTCCACGCACTGCGCGAGCACGCCGGCCTGGTGTTCCAGTCCGGGCTGCACTCGTAGGCTGTCCGAGCGGCGCCCCCGCGGCGACCCCCGGCGGCCCCGCGACGGGGGCGGCATGCCGCGGCAGCCTTGCGCCGGCCGTGCAGCGGCGCCCGCCAAAGGCGCCGATTTTTGACACATATCAAGAAACCCCCGGCTACCATTTCCTGCCCAAAAACGCGCGTGCTACGGTTAGTCATGCCGTAGGAAAGACTTAAAAAGCGTAAAAAGGGGAATAAAAATGGCTACCGGGAAGAAGCGTTTCCTGTTCGCGTTGACGGCCATCCTGCTGGCCGCCGTGTTCAACCAGGAGGCCGATGCGGTGCCGGCCTTCGCGCGCCAGACGGGATTGGCGTGCGTGGCGTGTCACGTCAGTTTTCCGGAGTTGACGCCTTTCGGGCGCTTCTTCAAGCTGACCGGCTACACGCTCACGAACTACCGGACGATTCCGCTGGCGGCGATGGTGCAATCGTCGATGACCAGCACGCGCACCATCGATCAGAACGACTACGACTTCGTGCGCAACAAGGACTTCGTGCCGCTGCAGCAAGCCAGCCTGTTCTACGGCGGACGCATTGCCGGCCCGGTCGGTGCGTTCGCTCAAGTCACTTACGACGGCATTGCACACCACGGCGCGCTCGACAACACGGATATCCGCGCCGCCTGGCACTTCACGCAACAGGACGTCGATTTCATCTTCGGGGTGACGGTCAACAATAATCCGACCGTCTCCGACGTCTGGAACAGCACGCCGGCCTTTGGATTCCCGTACGCGTCGAGCAGCGTGTCGGTGCCGCCGCTCGCCGGCGCACTGATCGACGGCGGCCTGGCGCAACAGGTCATGGGGGTCGGTGCCTACGTATTCTGGCAACGCCATATTTACGCCGAACTCGGCATGTACCGCACGGCCGACCAAATGTTCTCGGTGTTCCGCGCGGGCCAGGATACCGGCACGCCTGGCGGCGTGGCCCGCCTCAGAGGAGAGAACCCTTACTGGCGCCTTGCGTATAACCAGGAGTGGGGTCCGAACTCGCTGATGGTCGGCACCTACGGCATGATCGCCGATCGCTATCCGGACAACACCATTCCGGGCACGCCGACCGACCGGTTCAGCGATTACGCGCTTGACGCGCAATACCAGTTCATTACGCTGTCGAACGCTTTCTCGGTGCAAGCCACCTGGATCCACGAAAAACAAAACTGGAGTGCGAGCTATGCGAGCGGCGGCATCGGCGCCGGGCCGACGCCTTCGAATCCGAACGACAACCTCAATACGCTGAAGGTCAAGGCGAGCTATTACTACCTGCGCAAATACGGCGCGACGCTGGCCTATTTCTCCACCACCGGCACCGCCGACCCGGGGCTGTACGCGCCGGCGCCGGTAACCGGCAGCGCCAACGGTTTGCCCGACACGCGTGGCCTGATCTTCGAGGTCGATTACCTGCCGGTGCCGCAGGCCAAGCTCTCGCTGCAGTACACCTGGTACCTCGCTTTCAACGGCGCGAAGTCGAACTATGACGGCAACGGCAGAAATGCCAGCGACAATAATTTCCTCTACATGTCGGGATGGTTCGTGTTCTGACGGGATCGTCCACCATATCTGCCAACTGACCGGACACAACCATCATGAAAAATACCTTCGCTTCGCGTCTGCTGATGACAGCGATGCTGGCCGCCGCCGGGCTGGCGTCGACCGCAACCCTGAGTTACGCCCAGAACGGCGAGAAGCTCGCCCAGCAACTATGCGCGAGCTGCCACGGCCCGGGCGGGCACAGCGAGTCGCCGATGTTTCCTCGCCTGGCCGGCCAAACCCAGGAATACATCGAGAACCAGCTGAACAGTTTTCATAATCATGCGCGCGGCGAAACCGATGCGCGCTCCTACATGTGGGCGATGGCCTCGCAACTGGACGACGCCACGATCAAGTCACTGGCCGAGTACTATTCGCACCAGACCCCGTCGCCTGGCACACCTGGCGGTGACCCGGCACTGATTGCCAAGGGTGACGACATTTTCCATCATGGCGTGCCCAGCGCCGGCGTGCCGGCCTGCGCGTCCTGCCATGGCGCCGAAGCCCAGGGAATGGGGCAGTTCCCGCGGCTCGCGGGGCAGCATGAGGGCTACCTGCTGCGCCAGCTCGGTGTCTTCAAAAATGGCACGCGCGCCAACGCGCCGATGATGACAGCCGTCGCGCACGCCTTGAATGGCGAGGAAGCTCAGGCGGTCGCCGCCTACCTGCACTCCAAATGAGCCCGGCGCGGCGCGGGCGTGGGTGCCGCGCGTGAGGGGTTCGCACGACGGCCCGCGTCGCTCTCATCGGCGCGGGCTGCCGGAATTGCCGCGGCGCAGTCGCGGGCAGCGCACGATTCGTGGCAAAATAGCGCGCCCGACGACCCACGCAAAGAATCCCCATGGCCGCAGGTATTACAAAAAAAGTTCGGCGCTTTGCCCTGGAAACCATCGATGTGATGGGGCAAACCGGCATTGGCGCGGTCGAGCGGCCCGATGGCCGGTTCGTGCTGTACCCCGACCACTGGATGCAAACCGAAACGCTGCGCCACAAGCTGACAAAAATGCGGCGACGCGCATGCCAGCTCGAGTACCAGCTGGCTTGCATGACGCGCGAACTCGCCCGCCTGCAGACGATCGTCCAGCATCCGTGCCAGACGCACAACGGCGATCAGCCGGAGTAAGATAGCGCCTTCAAAACACCCCAAGCAGTAACGCGCAATGGCTCTTTTGGCAACGCAAGTCGAAGCATTCCGCACCGATGGCATCCTGGTGATCCGGGGCATGGTGCCGCAAAACGTCTGTGAAGACATGTTGCGTGTGGCCAAGGATCATTTGGCCCGCGCCGAAGCTCCGGTCGAATACGAGGCGCAACTGGGTTACGCGGGTGCTCCGGCTTCGCTCGATGCGCCTGGCGGGCGCACGGTGCGCCGGCTGCTGCAGGCCTACGGGCGGCACGCGTGCTTCAAGTCGTGGGCCAGCGACAGGCGTCTGGTCACCGCGCTGGCGCAGTTGTTCGGCGAAGACGTTTATCTCACGCTGGCGCATCACAACTGCGTGATGACCAAGCATCCGGCTTACGGCACCGCCACGGGCTGGCACCGCGATATTCGCTACTGGTCGTTTGCCCGGCCCGATCTGATTTCGGTGTGGCTGGCGCTCGTGCCGGAAACCGAAACGAATGGCGGCCTGCGCTTCATCCCCGGCTCGCATCGCATGGACATCAGTCGCGCTCAACTCGACGAGCTCGATTTCCTGCGCCCCGACGTACCTGAGAATCAGGCGCTCATGGCCCAGGGCAAGACCATCGAACTGCAACAGGGCGACGTGGTGCTGTTTCATAGCGGTACGTTTCATGCCGCCAATCGCAATGCCACGCAGGACACCAAATTTTCGGTGGTGTTCGCCTACCGTGGCGCGAGCAATCCGCCGCTGGCCGGCACCCGCTCGGCCGCGTCGGGGGAAGTCGCGCTGGGCCGTTGATGGCGGGCGCTGCGCGCCCCTGGCACGGTGATCGCCCGCCAGCCCGTCACGCCACAGGCGTGCGCATCGTCACCAATTCTTCTGAGGCGGTCGGGTGCACAGCGAGCGTGCGATCGAAGTCGGCCTTGGTGGCGCCCATCGTCATCGCCACGCCCAGCAGCTGAATCATCTCGCCGCTGGCCTCGCCCAGCAGATGCGCGCCAACCACTTTGTCGGTCTGGCCGTCGACCAGCAATTTCATGAATACACGCTCGTCGCGCCCCGACAGGGTCGCCTTCATCGGGCGGAACTGCGTCTTGTATACCTGCAGGCGCGCATAACGTTCGCGCGCCTGTGCCTCGGTCAGGCCGAGCGTGCCCAGCTCCGGCGTGGAGAACACGGCCGTCGGCACCAGCGTGTGATCGACCCGTGTCGGCCGGTTGCCGAACACCGAGTCGGCAAACGCGTGACCTTCGCGGATCGCCATCGGCGTGAGATTGACGCGATTGGTCACATCGCCGATGGCGTAGATCGACGCAATGTTCGTGCGCGATTCTTCGTCCACCCGGATCGCGCCGGCGGGATCGAGCGCCACGCCTGCCATGTCGAGTCCGAGGCCGTCGGTATATGGCGCTCGCCCGGTCGCCAGCATGACGGCATCGACCTCATGCCGGCTGCCGTCCGATAGGGTCGCGCCGAGCCCGCCGTCGGCCTTGTCGATACGGGCCAGCGTCAGGTTGAGCAGCACGTCGATGCCCTGTTTGCGGTAGGCCTGTTCGACGCCTTCCCGCAGGTCGTCGTCGAAACCGCGCAGGATATGCGGGCCGCGGTGCAGCAGCGTGACGCGACTGCCCAGGCCGGCGAAGATGCCGGCGAATTCCACGGCGATATATCCACCGCCAACGATGAGGATCCGCTTGGGCAACTGCGCCAGATGGAAAGCCTCGTTGGAGGTGATCGCATATTCGGCGCCCGGAACATCGAGCCAATGCGGGCGCGCGCCGGTAGCCACGAGAATCGTGCGAGCGCTGATTTGACGGCCGCTGGCCGGCAGGTGCACCGCCTGCGGCCCGGCAATCAGGGCTCGCTCCTGCACGAGCGTGACGCCGGCGCGCTCGAGGTTGGCGCGGTAGACGCCCTCGAGCCGCGCGATTTCCGCATCTTTGTTGCGGATCAACGTCGCCCAGTCGAACGTCGGTGCCGGAGCCTGCCAGCCAAATCCGGCGGCATCCTCGAATTCATGGGCGAAGCGGCTCGCATAGACCAGCAGCTTTTTCGGCACGCAGCCGCGAATCACGCAGGTGCCGCCCACCCGGTATTCCTCGGCGATCATGACTTTGGCGCCGTGCCCCGCTGCGATGCGCGCGGCGCGCACGCCGCCCGAACCGGCGCCAATGACAAATAGATCGACGTCGAAATGCGGCATGGCGGTGCTCCCGAGTGGTGTGTTGGAAATGAGGAATCAAGGCCCGCCAAGTATAAAGCGCCGCGCGCGGTGCTGCTGCGCAGCCGATCGCCCCGGGCGGATCCGCGTGAATCGGCGTGACCCGCGCGGGTCCGATGCCTGCCGCGCAGACCGAACTTACCCCGCGTGCTACCATCAAATCCGTTTTTTCCTATTCCCACGCCGGTCTTATGGTCAAACGCCGCACCTTCCTGGTCTCCACTTCCGCCGCTGCCGCGCTGGCAGCCCTGGGCGTCGCGCCACCCGCGCTGGCCGCCGATCGCCTCAAACTCGGCAAGGCCGCACCATTTTCTTTCGACGGGCTGATCGAACAGGCTCGCGCGCTGGCGGGCAAGCCTTACGTGGCGCCGCCGTCGCCGCCTCGGGAGATTCTCGATAAAATCGATTACCAGGCGCTCGGGCACGTCAAATTCAATACGGATCACGCATTGTTCGCGAATGGTCCGGGCCAATTTCCCGTGACATTCTTTCCGCTCGGCAAATTCTTCCCGATTGCCGTGCACATGCATGTCGTCTCGCATGGCGCGTCCGGTGCCAAGGCGCGAGAAATCATTTATCAGGCGTCCGACTTCGACATGCCGGCCGACAGCCCGGCGCGCCGACTGCCGCCAGGCAGCGGATTCGCGGGTTTCCGTTTTCAGGAGAGCCGGCTGGGCGACCAGCATAAGCTCGATTGGCGCAAGAACGACTGGGTCGCATTCCTCGGCGCATCGTATTTCCGGGCGATTGGCGCCCTATACCAATACGGGCTGTCGGCGCGCGGTATCGCCATCGACGTCGCGCAAGCCGGGCAGCCGGAAGAATTCCCGAACTTCACCAACTTCTACTTCGAGACCCCCACGTCGGACAGCGACACCGTCACCGTCCATGCGCTACTCGACGGACCGAGCATCACCGGCGCGTATCGCTTCGTCATGCAGCGGACCAAGGGTGTGCTGATGGATATCGACGCGGCGCTGTTCCTGCGGCGCGACGTCGCCCGCCTGGGCATCGCGCCCGCGACCTCGATGTACTGGTTCTCCGAGACGGCCAAGGGAGCGGGAGTCGACTGGCGACCCGAGGTCCACGACTCGGACGGCCTGGCGATGTGGACCGGGGCGGGCGAGCACATCTGGCGGCCGTTGAACAATCCGCCACGCACCA
>JAGXBI010000132.1 GCA_018971155.1 Burkholderiales bacterium | reverse complement strand
AAACGAGGAACGAGCGGGTGTGCCGTTCCCGTGAGTCATCTTTCAGGAGTTCATGATGAAAACATCGATGGTGCTTAGATCAATCGTGGCGGCCGCGTTTGCCGTGACTGTGGCCTCGGCCTTTGCCGCAGGCGGTGGCGGTGCTGGTGGTGGTGGCGCCGGTGGCGGCGGGATGGGCGGTGGCGGCGGCGGGATTGGGCGGGGCGATCAAACGCAACTCCATGATCAGACCAGGGACCAGCTCAAGGACCAGGATCAGCTCAAGGACCAGGACAAGCTCAAGGATCAGGATCAGCTCAAGGATCAGGATCAGACCAAGGACCAGGACAAGCTCAAGGATCAGGATCAGACCAAGGATCAGGATCAATTGAACAAGTAGGGATCTTGCTTCTAACATGGGACGACAGGCGTTGACGGCATTGCCGTGCGGCACCGCCCAGGAGAGACTGATGAACCCGATGTCCGTTCGGATTGCCCTGGCCGGTCTGCTGTGGTCGATCGCGGCAGGGCTCGCGCAAGCGGCTGGGCCAACCTATGTCCAGGGACAAGACATCTTCATCGAAACGGGGGTCGAGGCGCCCGATCGCTCGCCGACCTGGTACGCGCCGATGGTCGGCAAGCCGTACGCGCCGACCTTCGAGATGCTGGCGACACGAGGGACGCAGGGCCGCTACTACGCCTATACCTACCCGGTGACCCTCAAGGACATGATTCGCTTTCATGGTCACGACTGCGAGGGCACGACCCATGTTGCCAATGCCGCCTGGGTCGCGTTCAAAATCCTGTTTCCCGATGGCATCATCGACCGAAGTGTGCTGGCGGGCATCAGCGGCGATTCGCCGTGCTGGTCCGATGGCGTGGCTTTCCTGACCGGAGCGCGCGTTCAGTATGGAAACCTCGGCTTCTTTCGCGACAAGCGATACAGCCATGCCATCGTTCTGTATCGCGAGGATACCCAGGTTGCGGTGCTCGCTACCTGGAAGGAAGGTATCAACAATATTCCGGGCGAACCGGTGATGCTGCCCGGAAAGATCACGTGGAATCCGAAAATCACCATTAAGGATATCGAAGCGCTCAAGGCCGTGGTCAAAAACGCCGGCGGCAAGCCCACCCCTTATCAGGTCGACCTGATGCGTTACCAGCAATGGGTGCACATCAACGATATTCTCGAACATCCGCTCACGGACAGCTATAGCGCCCAAATCATTCCGAACTTCAAATGGGCCGATTGGGCCGATCCGAACAAGTCGATCGGCCATCCGATCGAGCGCAGCGACACGCGGATCAAGAATTACCCCTATCGGCAGCGGCCCATCGATCCCGGGCCCTAGTCCGGCGGTCAAGCGATGCTTTTCCTTTGTGTGGTGAGCCGCGCTTGTACAGAGCCTGGCCATCGCATTGCGCCATCCGCGGGAGTAGGCGGGCCGCGGTGATTCCTCGACATTGCCGACGCGCGACAAAAACTTGTTGCAATCGGAAATCGCAGCCTCTATAGTTAGCCATATGGCTAACTATGAATTTGCGTTAGACGTCGTGTTTCACGCGCTTGCCGACCCAACGCGCCGGGCCGTTATTCAACGGCTCGGCCGGGGGCCGGCAACCGTGAGCGAGCTGGCGGAGCCGTTCGATATGGCGCTGCCGTCTTTCATGAAACACGTGCGAGTGCTCGAAGGCACCGGGCTCATCCGATCCAGGAAGATTGGCCGGATCCGGACCTGCACGCTCGAGCGCGAGAAATTGGCAGCCGCCGAGCGCTGGTTCGAGGAACAGCGCGCGATCTGGGCCATGCGGTACGACAATTTGGACAACCTTTTAGAAAAACTTCAGGGAGAGGGGTATGAAAGCTGAGCTTCAATTCAATTTCATCGTCGACAAAGAACAGAGCCGTATCACCGTGAAAAGGGAGTTCGCGGCCAAGCGCCAACTGGTGTGGGATTGCCACACCAGGCGCGAATTGCTCGATCAATGGTTCGCGCCAAAGCCCCTGACTACCAAGACCAAGCATATGGAATTCAAGGAGGGCGGCTATTGGCACTACGCGATGATCATGCCCGATGGGCAAGCCTTCTGGAGCCGGCTGGACTATCAGGCGATACATCCGATCGATGACTATGCGGCGCTTGACGGCTTTTGCGACGAAGCCGGCATTGTGAACCCAGAGATGCCCAGGGCGCGCTGGGAAGTGACGTTTACCGACGCAAACGCGCATACGCTGGTGACGACGGTGGTGATGTACCGGTCGCCCGAGGACGTGCAAAAGGTTGTCGAAATGGGCATGGAAGAAGGCATGGCCTCGACGCTCGAGCGTCTTGACGAACTGCTGCTTACGCTGGACAAATGAATCGTGTGTGCGTGGCGCCGGCCCTGCCCTCGCGGGCCGCTCGCAATTTTCTGATTGTTCTGCCCCGCGATGGTCGGCTGAAAAATTCAATGCTCGAATGACCGGTGGCGCCTGGCGATGTGATTCGCCTGGCGCCATCCAGTTGGGGCCGTATCCGACGGATTCCGGCTACCCTCGAGTTTCCTTGGAATCAAGTGCCATCGGCAACCGACTTGACCGTCTTGACCGTGGCAACCGGCACGGCAGCGGCCGCCTTCTGGCCGCGACCAAGCAGCTTGGAGATAAAGTCCCACGCCATCAGCAGTGCCCCGAGCGCAAATACGATATCGCCGGGCATGCGCATCCATTGCCAGAAGATCGTCGTGTTGTAGAACTGCAGGCTGCGCGCATAGGCATAACCATGGGTGTAGACGGCCTCCAGTTGCGGCCAGCCGATCGGGTAGAAATTCATGACGATCCACATCACCAGGCCGATGTTATAGAGCCAGAACGCCCAGATGCCGCAGCGATCACTCCACGGGCGATTGCCGTTGAGATAGCGCAGCACCATATACAGCAGGCCGATCGCCAGCAGGCCGAAGGCGCCGAACATCGAGGTATGCGCGTGGTTCAGCGTCAGGAAGGTGCCGTGCTCGTAGTAGTTGACCAGCGGCGCGTTGAGCGTACCGCCGCCGAACACGCCGGCGCCGACGAAGTTCCAGAACGCCGAGCCGAGAATGTAGAGATACGCCAGCCGGTACGGAAAGTCGCCTTGCGCCTTGATGTGTTGTTGCTGTTCGATGGCCTCCAGCACCAGCAGGAACAGAGGCAACACTTCGATGAACGAGAACATGCTGCCGACCCCGACCCACAGTCCGGGCTCGCCCGCCCAATACATGTGGTGGCCGGTGCCGAGCACGCCGCCGATCATGATCAGGATCCACTCGAACAGCACTGCGCGCTCGACCATTTGCCGCGAGAGCAGCCCCAGGGCCATCAGGAAGTAACCGGTGACCGATGCGGTGAACAATTCGAAGGCCAGTTCCACCCACAAGTGGACGACCCACCAGCGCCAGAAGTCGGTGATCGAAAACGACGGATTCGGCGAGGCCAGCGGAATCATGCCGAATACGTAGAGCACGGTCACGCTCAGTGTGCTGAACCAAAGCAGGTGCTCGATCCGGAACAGCGCATAAAGAGAACCGCCGCTTTGCCGGAACAGCGAGGCGAGCGTCGGCCAGAAGGCGCGCAGCAAGACCAGGCACCAGACCGCCAGCCCGACGAAGAAAAGAATCTGCCAGAATCGCCCAATTTCGAGGTAGGACAGCCCCTGGTTACCGAACCAGAACCAGTTCTTGTCGATGACCCCGACGATGCCGAGGTAATCGCCGATCAGCGCGCCGGCCACGATCACTACCAGGACCCAGAAAATCAGGTTCACCAGCGTGCGCTGTCCGGCCGGTTCGCGCTTGCCGATCAGCGGCGCGAGGAACAGTCCGGCGCCGATCCAGCTGACGCCGATCCAGACGATGGGCGCTTGCAGGTGTACGCTGCGCAGGAAGGCGAACGGCAGCCATTTGCCCACGTCGATGCCGTAGAAGCTCACGCGATCGGTGTAGTAGTGCGCCATGATCGAGCCCGCGAGAATCTGCACCAGCAGGACACCCGCGACGACCAGGAAATATTTCCACAAGGCCTTTTGGCTGGGGGTGACCTGGCCAAAGCCCTGCAGCGTCGGCTCGAAGGTTTCGTCGGCGGCCTTCGGCTCGATCCACATCCGGAAAATCACCAGCGCCGCGCCGATGGCAAAGAACACCATCGTGAAGGACGCCCAGGTCCACTCGAAGGTCGCGGCGGTCGGTGCATTGCCGACGAGCGGCTCGGCCGGCCAGTTGGTGGTCCACGAATAGTTCTTGCCCGGCCGGCGCGCGACCGTGGTCAGCGACGAATAAAGCAGGAAACCCGCGGTCTGGCTGGCGCTGGTGGCGTCGAGCGAACGCGCTCCGGTATAGCCCTTGACGAAGTCGTCGCGCCGCAGCGAGGTGCCGATGCGCCCACGCAGCGTGACGATCGCCTTGGCCACCGCATCGGGCAGCACGACCTGCGACTGGCTCAGGTCGACGCTTTGCAATTGCGTGCGCATGGTTCGCGTGATGCCGGATTGCTGGTCGGCGCCAAGCGCCGCGAACGGCTTGCCGTATTGCGCCAGCGCCAGATTGTTTTGGACTTCCCTGGCCAGCTGAACCAGGTACTCGGCGGTGAAGTCTTCGCCAAAGTAGGAGCCCATGCCGTACAGGCTGCCGTAGTCCATCAGATCGGCCTTCTGGAATCCAGCCTTGCCGGCGATGATGTCCTCGCGAGTCAGCACCACTGCGCCATCCTGCGTCGTCATTTGTTGCGGAAGCGGCGCAGCCTGCTGGTAAGTGGTGCGCGTGGCGACAACCATGCCGAGCCAGCAAAGCGCTGTAGCAATCAAGAGTATCCAGATCAGCACGCGGCTGACGCGATCTTGCGCGCCGGTGCGGTGATTGGAAAGCGTGACCGTTTCCATCGATGCTCTCCCGTCAAAAAAGTGGTTGCAGGTCGTGCCCGTTCAACAGAACGGCGCGCGTGCCCGAATTTGCATCCAGGTCACGTTGAAAGGCATTGAAATGACGCCAGGCGAGGCGCGGCGCGCGCATCTCGCTGACGTCGAAGAATGGTTTTGACGTACTGGACATGTCGGAATCCTTGCATAGTGCTTAGGCATGGCTGCGTTCCGGCAGGGACGGCCGGAATTTTCGGATGCCTGAAAATAGGGGGCGGCACACAATGCATGTCGGAGGCAGCGCTCCGGCGGTGTCGGCGATTGAAATTTATGCCACTAAATATGCATTGTCAATGCATATTAAAAGGTGCGGCAATTTGACGCGCTTTGGTTGCTTGAATGTTTCGAGAGACTAAATGAAATGGGCTAAGAATGGCCGGTGGCAGTCGCGGGACGGAGCGACGGAAATAATCGGAAATGAATTATTTGTGTATATATAATGCATAAATAACCGGCGCATTCTCCAAGCCGATCGCGCGCTGCCCGGCCTGACATGACGCGGCACGCCGTCCAGGCCGGGAGGCGCCATGCACCGGCATGCCTTTGCCTGAACCGACCTGGCGGATTTTATGAAGCTGACTGACTTTACCGATTATGGCCTGCGTGTGTTGATCTACGCGGCGTTACGCCCGAACGAACTGGTGACCGTGCAAGAGATTGCGCAGGGTTTCGAGATTCAGCGCAATCACCTCGTCAAGGTGGTCGTTGCGTTGAGCCGAGCCGGTTTTCTCACCACCGTCAGGGGGCGTTCGGGAGGGATGCAGCTCGCGCGGGCGCCCGAGAAGATCCGCATTGGCGACGTCATCCGCGCGATGGAACCGGATTTCCGGGTTGTCGAATGTTTCGACATCGAAAGCAATCAATGCGCAATCACGGCCTCGTGCGGATTGCGCGGCATTCTCAGCGGCGCGCTCAAGGCCTATTTCGAATATCTCGACCGCTTCTCGCTGGCCGATCTGGTCGTCAAGCGCGAGTCGTTGATCAAGGTGCTCGATACCGGCGCGCCGATACGCATCGTGCGTCCGCAAAAGCCGTCACGGCCCGCGCGTGCCGCGGACAATTGACGCCGGCTCGGCGCCAGACGAGGCAATGACACGTCCGGCCGGGCTACCAGTCCAGGCGAGGCGTCAAGCGGTGCAACAGGCTGTTGAAGCGTTGCGCCTGACGCCCATCGCCGCGTCTGAGCAAGGCATGGGCCTGTCCGGCGATTCGGCACGCCGTGTCAACCTGGTCAGCCGCGGCAAGGGCCGCGAGACTCTGCAGCAGCAGCGTGCACAGGGCTTCGGCGCACTCGCCGGGCGAGGCCTGGACGGGCGCTCGCGCGTCTTGCCCGCTCATTGATCGGCTCCCGCGGCGATACCCAGATGCCTTTTGGCGGCCAGGCTCGCCATGGCCGGCTGCCACGGCGGATCGTAGGTGAGATCGACCTCGACATCGGCCACGCCCGGCACCGTGCCGGCGCTGCGATAGGCGCCTTCCACCAGGTATTGGGTTGCAGGGCAGCCGCGTGTCGTGGTGGTCATCGCGATACGGACCTGATTGCCGTCCTCGATGCGCACGTCGTAGATCAATCCCAGATCGACGATGTTATACCCAAGCTCGGGATCGATGACGGTGCGCAGCGCCTGCTTGACCTGATCGATCAGCGCATCGATATTCTCGGAGGGGCTCATGCCGCTGCTCCTGTGGCCGAGCCCACGCGCACGACCAGCTTGTAAGTGGTGTTGTCGGGCTCGAACGCCCCGTACCAGTCGTGCCCCCGCTTGGCCAGTTCGGGCAGCAGAAAGAGCGGCTCCCGATTGAGCAGGGCGGCCAGTACCTCGCCCTCGTTCATCAGTTCGAGCACCGCCAGAATGTTGATCATGGGCTCGGGCGGCTCCCAGTCGCGGGCGTCCATTTGTTGCACCGGTTCGGGCCATGATGCCTCGGCCTGCGGTGCCGGAATGGCCTGCGCCGTGGCGCCCTTCGCGGCGTGCGCCGAAGGGGCGGGGGGACTGAACTCGACCTCCCAATCGCCGTTGTCGAGGGCTTTCTCGGTGTGGGAGTAGCCCCGGGAGCCGAGCACGTGAAACAGCGGAATCGGCTTGAAGGTCGCCCAAAGCCGCAACCCCTGCCCGGGGGCGAGGGTCGTCACCGCTTCCATGATTTTCTCGAAAGGCTCGCCGCCGGCTCGCAAAATGGGCCGTACGTCGAGTTCCATAAAGTTGATCGTGTTCATGATCGATTTCCGCTCAATGATCGTGTGAAAAGGAATGCAGCATGCCGGGCTTGTGCGCGCCGTCGGGCAGGCGCCGTGCGGGCGCCACGTCGAGCAGACGCCGGGCCCTCAGCAGGTGCGCTGCAATGCCCGCCGTGGCGACCAGCATCAACAGTGCCGAGAGGCGGAACATGGGCGTGAGCTCGATGATCAGTGCTGCCGCGCCAAGCCAGACCGCCGCGAAGTAGAGCACGAACCATTTGATGGCCTTGTGCTCGACTACCAGGTCCTGAACCCGGGGTGTCGCGGTTTTGCCCAGGACCGGGCCGTAGCATTCGAGCCAGGTCATGAACGGCACGATTTTGTAGAGCTTGGCCAGCGCCAATCCCGACAGCCAGCCGAACGCTATCAAGTACGCGATGCCAGGCACCTGGCTGGCCAGGCGGCCCCGAACCAGCGCCACGGCCAGCCAGACGATGGCCGCCAGCAGCGACAGCAGGGCGAGGGCAGCCATTTTGCTGTTCAGTTCGATCACGCGGCGCTTCCGGGTGCGATACAGGTGCTGCATATCGCGGCCGTAATGGACGAGAGCGGCCAGCGCGAGCGCGGCGGCGAGCAACAGCACAGGACCGATACCGGCACCCAGTGCGATTGCCGCAATGCCGCCCAGAATGGCGGCTGCCAAGGCACCGCTGCCGAGCAGCAGCACGCGGCGCGTGCTGGATCTGTCCTGTTCCGGGGCCAGCATGAACATGCCGAGCAAACGGTAACTCACGCCCATGGCGGTGAACGTGAGCCAACCGCCCAATCCGGCGATCACGTGGATGGCCAGGCCCGAGGAGAGCAGTCGTAGTGCAAACGCGGACGAGAAGACGCCCGCGAAGGTCAGGGCGAACGTGATGCCCAGGGCCGCCACGGCCAGCAGGCTCGCCAATCCCGCCACGATAAACCGGGCTGGCAACGGCAGCGGGCGAGCCGCCCACAGCGTGCGGCCAAGGTTCCACAGCACGAGGCCGAATCCGATGCCGAGCAGCGCGGCTGCGGTGGCGAAACCCGGCAGGCTTTGCGGCACGGCGTTCATCAGTTGCAAAAAGCCAAACACCAGCGAAATGGTGCCGGCGACCAGGCAACCCAGGGTAGGCAGAGGTAGCGAATTGCTGTGCAGGCGATGCGCGGTGATGACCGGCACGAACTGGAACAGTGCGCCGCACATGACGAGGCTGAGCCAGCCCAGCGCGATGATATGCACCAGGGCGAGCGTGGCCGGCGCGGCAAATGGTTCGCTCGGAAAGCCCCATCCCAGCGCCATCAACAATTGCGCCAGCATGAAGGCGCTCAGCGCCACGACAAAGTAAGCGACCGTCCACCGCGAGAGGGTAACGCTAGACATTTTGACTTTCCTTGCACAAGTCTGTGTTCAAGCCGGCCGGTTTGGCACCCCGGCAGGGCCGCTGTCGGCGACGCTCAGGCGGACGTTGCGGCGGCGTTCTGACGGGCTTCTGCCGGCTTGCCGATTTCCACGCGCCAGACGGCGGGGCCGCGCTCCAGGTACGTCCAGGAAAACTGCTTGGGATGTTCCGCCTCGAGCTGGTAATACAGCGGCTTGGGATCGTGGTCGTTCACGAGAATGAAGGAAGCCCCGGCTTTCAGGTCTTCGACGAGCTGGAAGATCTTGGCGTGGCGCTGCGCCGGAATCAAGGTGCGTACATCGATGACGGTGGCGGGGCTTTCTGTAGTGCTGGACATGTCGGATTCCTTGCTAGTGGCATAGGCATGACTGCGCAGCGATCGAATGGGTCTCGATGGCCGGATGCCTGGGTTGTGTGGCGGCACATGTTGCGTGCCGGGGCAGCACCCGGCAGTGTCGGCGATTGAAATTTATGCCATTAAATATGCATTGTCAATGCATATTTAATCCTGGCC
>JAGXBI010000131.1 GCA_018971155.1 Burkholderiales bacterium | reverse complement strand
TCAAATTCAAGCCATGCCGGCGGCACGCCAACGCGAAACGCCGCCGTACCAGTTCGGCGTATTCGCCGGTGCCGCGCATGCGAGTGCCGAAGTTTGCGTCGTTGTGGCGCCCCTCCCTGACCTGCTCGATGAGACTCATCACATGTGCCGCGCGTGACGGGAAGTGAGCGTGCAGCCACTCGACGAACAGATCGCGGACCTCGAGCGGCAGGCGCAGCATCACGTAGCCGGCGCCCTCCGCCCCAGCCCGGGCCGACGCCTCGAGCACACGCTCGATGTCATAGTCGTTCAGGGCCGGTACGATCGGCGCGACGATGACGCCGGCAGGCACGCCCGCCTCTGCAAGCCGACGAACGGCTTCGAGGCGCCGCGCCGGCGTATTGGCGCGCGGCTCCAGCAATCGCGCGAGATCGGCGTCGAGCGTGCCCACCGACAGGAATACTCGTACCAGGCCCTTGCCCGCCATGCGAGACAGAATATCCAGGTCGCGCACCACCAGCGCGGACTTGGTGGTGATCCCGACCGGATGATTGAACTCGTCGAGCACCTCGAGTATCGAGCGCGTAATGGCAAGCCCGCGCTCGATCGGCTGGTAGGGATCGGTATTGGCGCCGAGCGCGAGTATCGCGGGCCGATAGTTCGGCTTGCTCAACTCCACGCGCAACAGCTCCGCGGCGTTGCGCTTGGCGTATAACTCCGTCTCGAAGTCGAGCCCTGGCGAGAGCCCGAGGTAGGCGTGCGTCGGTCGCGCAAAACAATAGATACAACCGTGCTCGCAGCCCCGATAGGGATTGATCGACCGGTCGAACGGCACGTCCGGGGAATTATTGCGGGAAATGATGCGGCGCGCGATTTCGTCGGTGACATGCGTCTTGAATTGCACCACGTGCTCATGAGCCGCATTGGCGAGTCCGATCGCCTCGTCGGGCTCGCGTGACCAGGCACTGAATCGTTCGACTTGATTGGACGTGGCGCCCCGCCCCTTGAGCGCTGCGCCGGGTTGATCGGAGGAAGCCATGGCGAACCCTCAATAACTGTACATCCATACAGTATATCGCCTCTTGCGCCATTTGCCAGAACTTCGGCCGTGTGGCTGCTGTGCCCGTCTCGACTTACTCGTCGACATCGATCACGAGCGTCTCTTTGATTTCCTCCATCACCACATAGCTCTTGGACTGCACGGCACCGGGCAGTTGCAGCAGGATGTCGCCCAACAGCTTGCGGTATTCCGACATCTCCCGGATGCGCGCCTTGATCAGGTAGTCGAAATCGCCCGAGACGAGATGACACTCGAGCACCTCGGAAATGCGCAGCACCTCGCGGCGAAACTGCTCGAACATATTTCCCGATTTGTGATCCAGCGTGATTTCGACGAACACCAGCAGCGTGGCGCCCAGCGCCACCGGATTGACGCGCGCGTAATAGCCGGTGATCACGCCATCGCGCTCCATGCGCTTGACCCGCTCGATGCACGGCGTGATTGACAGGCCGACCTGCTCGGCGAGGTCTTTCATCGAAATGCGTCCGTCACGCTGCAGGATCGTCAGGATGCGCCGATCCAGTTTGTCGAGCGTACGGACGGATTGCTGCTGGATTCGCATTATTTTTTCCCGAAAACGGAAAATCTACATGAACAATTACTACTTAATACTCAATAGTATAGCGATTATTAATACATATCCTTAAATTTACAGCATCGGAGCACACTATGCGGGTGGTCATTCTCGGTAGCGGCGTCATTGGTACTGCCAGCGCCTTCTATCTTGCGCGGGCCGGCCATCAGGTCACCGTCCTCGACCGCCAGCCAGGCCCCGCGCTGGAGACCAGTTTCGGCAATGCCGGGCAGATTTCTCCCGGTTATGCGTCGCCGTGGGCCGCGCCGGGCATTCCGCTCAAAGCCGTCAAATGGCTGTTCCAGACTCACGCGCCCCTGGCCATTCGCGCCGACGGCTCGCTGTTCCAGTTGCGCTGGCTTTACCACATGTTGCGCAACTGCACCGCCGGCCGCTATTCGGTCAACAAGGAGCGCATGGTGCGCCTGGCCGAGTACAGCCGCGATTGCTTCCGTGCCCTGCGCGCCGAAACCGGCATCGAATACGAGGGGCGCCAGCAAGGCACATTGCAGCTGTTCCGTACGCAGGCGCAACTCGACAATGCCGCGCGTGACATCGCCGTGCTCGAGCAAGCGGGCGTGCCCTTCGAACTGCTCTCGCCCGCCGAACTGGCGCGGGCCGAGCCTGCGCTGGCAGCCGTCAGCCACAAGCTGACGGGTGGCCTGCGCTTGCCCAATGACGAAACCGGCGACTGCCAATTGTTCACCACGCGCCTGGCAGCAATGGCTGAGGATCTGGGCGTGCAATTTCGCTATGACACGCCGATCGACGCACTGCTGACCAGCGGTGACCAGATCAACGGTGTCGTCTCGGGCCAGCAGGTCATCAAGGCCGACGCCTATGTGGTTGCGCTCGGCTCCTATTCGACGCCATTCCTGCGCGGCATCGTCGATATCCCCGTGTACCCGCTCAAGGGATATTCGATCACCGTGCCCATCGCCGACGAGCGTGCCGCTCCCGTGTCGACCGTGCTGGATGAAACCTACAAGATCGCGATCACACGTTTCGACGATCGCATCCGTGTGGGCGGCATGGCCGAGGTCGTCGGCTACGACACACGCCTCAAGCCGCAACGGCGCGCCACGCTGGAGATGGTCGTCAACGATCTGTATCCCGGTGCGGGCAACACCGCCGAGGCCAGCTTCTGGACAGGTTTGCGGCCCATGACGCCGGACGGCACGCCGATCGTCGGCGCCACGCCGCTCAACAATCTATTCCTGAACACGGGGCACGGCACGCTTGGCTGGACCATGTCATGCGGCTCGGGTCAACTCCTGGCCGACCTCATCTCCGGCCGGCGTCCGGCAATCGCTGCGGACGACCTATCGGTCGCCCGTTACCTGAGTGAGCCTGCCGACACACGGCAACCTGCTTATGCCTGATACGCGAACGGCGCTCTCGAGCGCCGTTTTTTATTCAATCGCTTCACCCAAGCACGACACGATAGGAGACAGCCATGAAAATCGGCGTACCCAAGGAGATCAAGAACAATGAGTTCCGCGTCGGCATGACGCCAGGCGCGGTGCGCGAAGTGGTCGCGCATGGGCACGAAGTCTGGATCGAGAGCCATGCCGGCGAAGGCATCGGCATGGACGATCAGACCTACGTCGCCGCCGGCGCGCACATTGCCGCGAGCGCGGCAGAAGTCTTCGAGCGCGCCGAGCTGATCGTCAAAGTCAAGGAACCGCAAGCCGTCGAACGCGCGCGTTTGCGGCCCGAGCAGACGCTGTTCACGTACTTGCACCTGGCGCCGGACCCGGAGCAGACGGCTGAACTCGTCAAGAGCGGCGCGACCTGCATCGCTTACGAAACCGTCACCTCGTCCCAGGGAGGGCTGCCTCTGCTGGCACCGATGTCCGAAGTTGCCGGCCGCATGGCGATTCAGGCAGGTGCGAGCGCCCTGGAAAAATCGCATGGCGGCCTGGGATTGCTGCTCTCCGGCGTACCGGGCGTGGAACCCGGCAAAATCGTGATTCTCGGTGGCGGCGTGGTCGGCTCCAATGCCGCCACCATCGCCTGCGGCATGGGTGCCGAAGTGGTGGTGATCGACCGCTCGGTGGACGTCCTGCGCCGACTGTCGGCCCAGTTCGGCGGCCGTATCAAGACCGTTTATTCGACTCGACATGCAATCGAACAGCATTTGCGTGACGCGGATCTGGTGGTCGGCGGCGTGCTCATTCCGGGAGCGGCGGCGCCCAAGCTGATTACGCGCGATATGCTGGGCCTGATGCAGCGTGGCGCGGTAATTGTCGACGTCGCGATCGATCAGGGCGGTTGTTGCGAAACCTCGCGTGCGACCACGCACGCCGACCCCGTGTATGTCGTCGACGACATTGTGCATTACTGCGTCGCCAATATGCCGGGCGGCGTGCCGCGAACGTCGACGAAGGCGCTCAACAACGTGACACTGCCGTTCATTCTTCAACTCGCCGAACAGGGCGTGCGCGGCGCTCTCGAGGCCAATGCGCATCTGCTCAACGGCTTGAACGTCGCCAATGGCGAAGTGACGAACGCCGAAGTCGCGCAGGCGTTGAACTATCGATATCAAGCCCCCTCGAGCGCCGTCGCCCGGTTACCCAAGCGAGCCTGAGCGGGCGCGAGCCCTGTCGGCAAGGTCGCGGCAACTGCCGCGACCTCTTGCGTTGCCCGTTACGACCATCAGAACTGCGCTTCGGCCAACGCCAGCACGCCCTCGCTACCCTCGATGATGGCGGTAGCCAGGCCCGGCGCCTGCGTCAACACATGATCGGCGAAAAAGCGCGCCGTGACCTGCTTCGCGCCATAAAACGCCCTGTCTTCGTCGAATCGACGCTGCGCGGCGAGGAATGCGCGGCCCAATTGCCAGCCGGCCAGCACGATGCCGGCGAGTTTCAGGTACGGTACGCTGCCGGCAAAGACGGCATTGGGCTGCGACTTGGTCTGGGTGACCACGAAGTCGACCACGCGCAGCAATGCCTGCCGGCCTGCCGCCAGACGCCGGCCAATGGCCGCACCCGCCTCACCCTGGGCTGCCAATTGTGCTTCGGTCGCTTCGACTTCGGCACACAGCGCCCTGGCCGCGGCGCCGCCGTCGCGCACGGTCTTGCGCCCCACCAGGTCATTGGCCTGGATGGCCGTGGTGCCCTCGTAAATCGTCAGGATCCTGGCGTCACGGTAGTATTGCGCCGCACCGGTTTCCTCGATGAAACCCATGCCGCCATGCACTTGCACGCCGAGACTGGTGACCTCCAGCGACATCTCGGTGCTCCATCCCTTGACGATCGGTACGAGATATTCATAGATCGCCGCATTGTCGCGCCGCACCTGGGCATCCGCATGGTGGTGCGCGATGTCGCACGCGCCAGCCGCCGCATAAGCCAACGCCCGTGCGCCCTCGGTCTGGGCGCGCATGGCCATGAGCATGCGCTTGACGTCCGGATGGTGCACGATCGTGACGGCCTCGCGCGCCGAGCCGTCGACGGGCCGGCTTTGCACCCGCTCGCGAGCGTAAGCCACCGCCTTCTGGTAAGCGCGATCCGCAATCGACACCCCCTGCATGCCAACGGCAAAGCGGGCGGCGTTCATCATGATGAACATGTACTCGAGGCCGTGATTGAGTTCGCCGACAAGGTAGCCCTTGGCGCCGCCATGATCACCGAATTGCAACACTGCCGTAGGACTCGCCTTGATGCCTAACTTGTGCTCGATCGATACGCAATGAACATCGTTGCGTGCGCCCAGGGAGCCATCGTCGTTGACCAGGAACTTGGGCACGATGAACAGCGAGATGCCCTTCACTCCCTCCGGGGCGTCGGGGGTTCGCGCCAGCACCAGATGGACGATATTCTCGGCCATGTCGTGCTCGCCATAGGTGATGTAGATCTTCGTGCCGAACAATTTGTAGCTGCCGTCGGCCTGCGGTTCGGCGCGCGTGCGCACCAGCGCCAGGTCGGAGCCGGCCTGCGGCTCGGTCAAATTCATCGTGCCAGTCCACTGCCCCGACAACAGGCGCGGTACATAAAGCTGTTGCTGCGCCGGACTGCCGGCGGTCAGCAGGGCCTCGACGGCGCCGTCGGTGAGCAACGGACAGAGGGCGAACGAGAGGTTCGCGGCATTGAGCATCTCGTTGCAGGCGGTCGCCACCAGTTTCGGCAACCCCTGCCCCCCGTAAGCCTGCGGGTGCAGCACGCCCTGCCAGCCAGCTTCACCGAACTGGCGGAACGCCTCCTTGAAACCGGGAGTCGTGTGAACCTTGCCGTCCTGCCAGGTGCTGGGGTTCTTGTCGCCGGTGACGTTCAACGGCGCGACGACCTCCTGGTTGAACTTGGCGGCCTCCTCCAGCACCGCCTGCACCGTTTCCGGCGTGGCATCCTCGAAGCCGGGCAATGCCGCCACTTGCGCCAGTCCGGCCAATTCGTTCATGACAAACAACATTTCCTTAACAGGCGCTTGATAGCTCATGGCCGTCTCCTTTGACATTAAAAATCTGTTGTTCTGCGGGATGCACGCCGCGCGAGACCGTGAAAAAAGGGCGCAGGAAATTGCCGTGCGCCCTTGCTTGTTGCTTTACCTACCCGGGTGTTCTCGCGTGGCTCAGCCCAACGCGCTGATCAGCTCCGGCACCACGGTGAACAGATCGCCCACCAGGCCGTAGTCGGCCACCGAGAAGATCGGCGCCTCCGGATCCTTGTTGATCGCCACGATCACCTTCGAATCCTTCATGCCGGCCAAATGCTGGATCGCGCCCGAGATGCCCACCGCGATGTACAACTGGGGCGCGACGATCTTGCCGGTCTGTCCGACCTGATAATCGTTGGGCACGTAGCCCGCGTCGACCGCCGCGCGCGAGGCGCCCAGCGCCGCGTTCAGCTTGTCCGCCAGCGGCTCGAGCACCTTCGTGTAGTTCTCGCCCGAACCCAGCCCGCGACCGCCCGAGACGATGATCTTGGCCGAGGTCAGCTCCGGCCGGTCCAGCTTGGTGACCTCGCGCCCCACGAAGCGCGACAGGCCCGCATCGGCCGCCGCCACCACGTTCTCGATGGCCGCGCTGCCGCCTTCGGCCGCCGCCGCATCGAACCCCGTGCTGCGCACCGTGATGACCTTCACCGGGTCGGCGCTTTGCACCACCGCCAGCGCGTTGCCCGCATAGATCGGCCGCTCGAACGTATCCGCGCTCTCCACCCGGGTGATGTCCGAAAGCTGCGCGACGTCGAGCAGCGCCGCCACGCGCGGCGCGATGTTCTTGCCGTAGGCCGTGGCCGGCGCGAGGATGTGGCTGTAACCCTGGGCGATCGCCAGCACTTGGGCAGCGACGTTCTCCGCCAGCCCGTCGGCCAGATGCGGCGCATCGGCCACCAGCACTTTGCTCACCCCGGCGATCCTGGCCGCCTGCTGGGCCGCGCCGCTGCAATTGGCGCCCGCCACCAGCACGTGCACTTCGCCCCCGCACTGCGCCGCTGCGCTCACCGTGTTCAGCGTGGCGGCCTTGATGCTCTGATTGTCGTGTTCTGCAATTACAAGAATGCTCATGACGGCTTCCCTCACAATACCTTGGCTTCGTTCTTCAGCTTGTCGACCAGCGTGGCCACGTCGGGCACCTTGACCCCGGCGCTGCGCTTGGCGGGCTCGCTCACCTTGAGGGTTTTCAGGCGCGGCGCGACGTCCACCCCGAGCGCCTCGGGCGTCACCGTCTCCAGCGGCTTTTTCTTGGCCTTCATGATGTTGGGCAGCGTCACGTAGCGCGGCTCGTTCAGGCGCAGATCGGTGGTGACCACCGCGGGCAGATTCAGCGCCAGCGTCTCCAGCCCGCCGTCGACCTCGCGCGTGACTTGCGCCTGGCCGTCGGCCACCACTACCTTGGAGGCGAAGGTCGCCTGCGGCAGGCCGGCGAGCGCGGCCAGCATCTGGCCGGTCTGGTTGCTGTCGTCATCGATCGCCTGCTTGCCCAGGATCACCAGTTGCGGCTGCTCCTTGTCGACCAACGCCTTGAGCAGCTTGGCTACGGCCAACGGCTGCAGTTCCTCGCCCGACTCGACCAGGATCGCGCGGTCCGCGCCGATCGCCAGCGCCGTGCGCAGCGTCTCCTGGCATTGCGTGGCGCCGCACGACACGGCGATCACTTCGGTTGCCACGCCCGCTTCCTTCAGCCGCACCGCCTCTTCCACCGCGATTTCGTCGAACGGGTTCATCGACATCTTCACGTTGGCAATGTCAACCCCGCTGCCGTCGCTCTTGACGCGGACCTTGACGTTGTAATCCACCACCCGCTTGACTGGTACCAGAATTTTCATCAACTTCCTCCACAATGGTATTCACATCATTCCAGCGCCATTATAACCACAGGCATAATGATGCAAATTGCGGTGTTTTTTGCGCTTTTGATGAGTTTGACGCGACAAATTCGCCTCGAACGATCGTGCTATTTTAATAGAAAACCACGGAATTCCTACTTTGATTTTGGGATTTTTCCTCTAGTGTCATGCTCGCGTCGAAGGCAGCGACTATGATCGAATAGCGGCTTTAACGCATGGCCGCACCCATCATGCTCCATACCGCTTACGAATTGCATGGCAGCGACGGTCTGCCTCTATTTGCGCAATCCTGGCAACCGACCGATGGCGCCTCGCGCGGCGTTATCGCTCTGGTGCACGGCATGGGCGAGCACAGCGGCCGATACGCCATGCTGGCCGAATATCTCGGCCGGCATGGCTTCGCCACTTACGCTTACGACCTGCGCGGCCATGGACGCTCCGGCGGCCCCAGGGTCTACGTCGACAAGTTCGACGAATATCTCAGCGATACCGATGTTTTTCTGACCGACTTGCGACGCCGCTGCGGCCCGACTCCCGTGTTCCTGGTCGGCCACAGCATGGGGGGCACGATCGCCGTGCTATACGCAATCACCCGCCAGCCGGCAGTCTGCGGACTGGCTCTGAGCAGCCCGGCCATTCAACTCGGCGCGGACATTCCCAAGGCGCTGATCGCCGTCGGACGGTGGCTGGCCCGCGCGTTCCCACGCCTGCCGGTGCGCAAGATCGACCCTCGCCTGATATCGCGCGACCCGGCCGTCATCGCTCAGGCGGCGAGTGACCCGCTTAACCATTACGGCGGCACGCCAGCACGCACCGGCGCGGAACTGCTCAACGCCATGTCCAGAGTGCTGGCTGCTTGCCGCACGTTGCGCACGCCCCTGTATATCTTCCACGGCACCGAGGATCGCCTGACCTCGCCTTGCGGCAGCCAGGCGTTGTATGCCGGCTCGGCCTCGCTCGACAAGACGCTGCGCCTGTATCCCGGCAGCTACCACGAAACCATGAACGACCTCGACCAGGAACAGGTTTTGCAGGAACTGGCCGACTGGCTGGTGGCGCATTCGCCGCGCACCGCGTCGGCGACTTAAGACACAAAACCCTTTGCCCTTACCGGCTTTCTGGCTAAAGGCGGGCGATCGCGGTGCGCGGACTA
>JAGXBI010000130.1 GCA_018971155.1 Burkholderiales bacterium | reverse complement strand
GGTGATAAACCACCAGCTTCCTGGCCACCTGCCTTGCTACCTCGACACCCAAGTCTTTCTCCACCAGCGCCAGCGCCAAGTCGATGCAGGCGGTCATGCCGGCAGAAGTCCATACCGGGCCGTCGATAATGAAAATGCGGTCTTCCTCGAGTGCCACGTTCGGATAGTCGTGCCGGAATTTCGCCGCGAAAAACCAGTGCGTGGTTGCGCGCCGGCCGTCGAGTATGCCGGCCTGGGCCAGATTGAACGCGCCGGTACAGGTTGCGCCGATGCGGCGGCTGGTGCGCGCGGCCTGTTGCACAAAGTCGAGGAGAGCCGGTGACGGTTCGATGATTTCGTTGTCGCCAACCACCAGGACGGTATCGAAGCGACTCTCGTCGAATGGCTGCGTATGCACCGCGAATCCGGCCGATGCCGGCACGGGCCCGCCGTGCTCCGAGAGCAGCGTCACTTCATAAGCAGGCTTGCCAAGCGCAAGGTTGGCGAATTCGAACACCGTCGAGACGGCGAGGTTCATGACCTGAAACCCGGGGTACAGGACGATACCGATGCGCAGCATGGTGTTCCTCATGTGGTGGCTCAAAAAGTTGCATATATGACATTTGAGTCATCGCATTATGCGCCTATTCTCCACGTCATGCAGGCCGATACGGGATCGGCCGCTGCCTCGACTGCAAACATGGAGCAATGCAATGACCCAAAGCACAGAACACAATGCGGACCAGGGCACCGCCCTGATCACCGGCGCGTCGTCCGGTATCGGCGCCGTCTATGCGGACCGACTGGCCCGGCGCGGCTACGACTTGATCCTGGTGGCGCGCAACCAGGCTCGTCTCAGTGAGTTGGCCCGGCGCCTGACGACCGCGACAGGCCGCTCGGTCGAAGTCATCGTCGCCGATCTCGGCGCGCCGGAGGGCGTGCGGCGCGTCGAGCAGATATTGCGTACCGACGCCAGCATCACGATGCTGGTGAACAACGCGGGTATCGGCGGCGCCGGGCCGCTGCTCCAGGCGGACGTCGATCGCATGCAAGCCATGATCGAGCTGAACGTGACCGCGCCAACGCGCCTGACGTATGCGGCCGCTCCGCAATTCGTCGCGCGCGGTGGTGGCACTATCGTCAATATCGCCTCGATGGTCGCTGTGGCGCCCGAGGTCCTGAACGGCGTATATGGTGGCACCAAAGCCTTCGTGCTCGCATTCAGCCAGTCGCTCAAACATGAACTCGCCTCGCGCGGCGTGCGTGTGCAGGTTGTTCTGCCGGGGGCCACTCGCACCGAGTTCTGGGACATTGCCGGTCAACCGGTCGATCACTTACCGCAGGAGATTGTCATGAGCGCCGAAGATCTCGTCGATGCCGCGCTCGCGGGTCTCGACCTGGGCGAGTTCGCAACCGTGCCGTCGCTGCCCGATGCAGCCCATTGGCAAGCTTTCGAGTCGGCCCGCGTCGCGCTCGGACCGAACCTGTCGCGCTCGGTACCGGCGGCGCGTTATGGGGTGGGTAGAGCGGCGTGATTTGCCTGGGGACCGCTCAGCCAGGTTTCGGCGGGATGCAGTGCGTTCATCGAGCCGGTTCGATAGCCGGTACAGGCCGAGCTTCGCGAATTCGGCAATGAAGGCCGGCGGCCTCGCCGGCTACGCCGGGGCCTTGCCGCGCTTGCGCGGCGCGGCCCACCGTCCCACACAGCCTTGCATGATGGCCTCGATCAGCAGATGCAACATCGTTCGCTCGCTGACCGCCGGTGCGAATAACCGGAATTCCGCATCGGGCAGAACCGGCAGTCCTTGCTCGGCGTTCAGCGCGACGAGCTCGGGCGTGATCTGGCTGGCCGGCATCGGGGCCAGCGCGAAGCCGGCTTGCGCGGCCGCACGAAGGCTGGCCATGCTGGTGCATACCATTGCGGTGCGCTGGGCCATGCCCGCCTGGGCCAGGCGCGCCAGGGCCGCCTCGCGGTAAGGACATGGCTCGGGAAACAGGGCCAGCGGCAACGGTGCCGGCAGGTTGCGACTGGCCTGGGCCGACCATCCCCACACCAGCGGTTCGCGCCACAGCAGCCGGCCTGGCTCGCGAGCCTCGCACTGCGAACCGATCACCAGGTCGAGCGTGCCTTGCTTCATCAGCGGCAGCAGCGCGCCGGGAATGCCGACCTGCACGTCGATTTCGACCCCCGAGTGCCGATCGACGAAAGTCTGCAGTACGCGCAACAGCGGCAACTCGGCGAAATCCTCCGATACACCCAGGCGGATGCGCCCCTGGAACGGCGCACGGGTCAACTCGGCCAAGGCATCGCGATTCAACGCCAGAATCGCGCGGGCGTAACCGATCAGGCGTTCGCCGTCCGGCGTGATTTCCACCGAACGGGTCGTACGCCGCAGCAGCGGTTTGCCGATTTGCTCTTCCAGCCTGTGCAGATGGCCGCTGACGGCCGACTGGGTCAGGTTCAGATGCGCAGCGGCTTTGCTGAAACCGCCTTCGTCGACCACGGCAACAAAGCTGCGCAATAGCAGGGGGTCTAACATATATTTCAGTTCAAGATTAATTTTATAAAAATATACTGTTTATATATCGAATGAAAATATGTTGCAATGACCTGGTTGTCCTCTTCCCGATAGGTGGCACACCATGACGACGCTCTTGCACATTGAGTCTTCCCCCCGCAAGGATCGATCGGCTTCGCTTGAAGTTGCCGATGCGTTCATCACAAGATATTTGGCCAGACGGCCTGCGACAGAGATCGACACGCTCGATCTGTGGGGCTGCGCACTGCCGGAATTCGATGAACACGCAATGCAGGCCAAGTACGCCGGACTCTCCGGGGCGGCCTTGAGCGCGCCGCAGGAGGCCGCCTGGTCGACCTTGCGCGAGCTTGCCAGTCGCCTGCACAGGGCCGACGTGCTGGTGTTTTCGGTACCGCTGTGGAATTTCAGCATCCCTTATAAACTGAAGCACTTCATCGATCTGGTCTCGCAAAAGGATCTGCTTTTCGCCTTTGATCCCGAGCGGGGCTTCGATGGCCTGCTGCAGGGCAAGACGGCCGTGGTGGTCTACGCGCGCGGCCTGGATTACTCGGCGCAGTCAATCACGCCGGCCGAGAACTTCGATTTTCAGCGCCCCTATCTGGAAGCATGGTTGAAGTTCGTCGGCGTCTCGACGGTACATGCGGTGACCGTCGAAAAAACCCTGTTCGGCAGCGATATCGATCGCGGCGCCCGTTTGCGCGCGATCCAGGAGGCAAGGCAATTGGCGGAGACCCTCAGCGATTGATGGGGGCGGGCGCGGGCGGCATCGCATCGCCGGCCCGGCCAGCCGAGCCTGGCGGTTGCGTGTTTGCCTGGCGGGGACGAAAATCATCGCGCGGCGTGCATGTCCGGACTTCGTCGTCGGATGCCGCCATCACCAGGAAAGCACATGACGCTCAAATCCAGCGGCGCGCCCGCCGGCCAGGCGCTCCAGGCCGACGGCGCGGCGTCGCCGGAGGTGCGCGAGACGATCGATCGGCTGTACCGGGACCAGGCCCGCAAGGTGTTCGCCACGCTGGTGCGTCTGCTGGGCAGTTTCGATTTGGCCGAAGACGCGCTGCATGATGCGTTCGCCGCGGCCGCCGCGCGTTGGCCGCAGGAGGGCGTGCCGGCCAGTCCGATAGCGTGGCTGGTCTCGACCGGGCGCTTCAAGGCGATCGATCAGATTCGGCGTCAGGCGCGTTTCACGCCGTGGAGCGATGTTGCTGAATTTGCCGAAAACCTGCCCGGCGAAACCGATCTCGATACGCCGGCCGAGGTGCTCGAGGATGACCAGCTCCGACTCATCGCCACCTGCTGCCACCCCAGTCTGTCTGAGCAGGCGCGCATCGCGTTGACCTTGCGCGAGGTCTGCGGACTGAGCACCGAGGCCATCGCAAGCGGATTTCTGCTCGCCCCCGCGACGCTGGCGCAGCGTATCGTGCGGGCCAAGGCCAAGATCCGCGCGGCGCGTATTCCCTACGAAGTGCCCGGGCCGGAGGAATTGCCGTCACGCCTGCAAAGCGTGTCGCGGGTGATATACCTGGTCTTCAACGAGGGCTATTCGGCATCTTCCGGAAACAGTGCGGTGCGACCCGATTTGTCGGGCGAGGCGATCCGGCTCGCGCGCATGCTCGTCGCGCTGCAACCGCAGCCTGAAGTGCAGGGATTGCTGGCGCTGATGCTGTTGCACGAATCGCGCCGTGCGGCGCGCATCGACGCGCACGGCGACTTGATCCCTCTCGAAGAACAGGATCGCACGCGATGGGATGGCGCGCTGATCGAAGAAGGGTGCGCGCTGGTGCAGGCGGCACTCACCGCGCGAGGTTTCGGTCCCTATTGCCTGCAGGCGGCCATCGTCGCGGTGCATGCCGAGGCACGCGATGCGAGCGACACCGACTGGGACCAGATTGTCGGCCTGTACGACGCGCTGCTGCGTCTCGAGCCATCGCCGGTGGTGGCCCTCAATCGCGCCGTCGCGGTGGCCATGCGCGACGGCCCCGCCGCGGGGCTGGCGCTGATGGCCCCCCTGCTCAGCCATGACGCACTGCGCAATTACCACCTGGCCCATGCCGCGCAGGCCGACCTGCTGCGGCGCGAGGGCCGGGCGGCCGAGGCGCGCATCGCCTATGAGGCGGCGCTGGCACTGGCGCAACAGGCACCGGAAAAACGTTTTCTGCTCAAGCGGCTGAAGGATCTGCAAGCGTAGCGCGGGCCGGCAAAAACGAAGCGGGAAAATTATTTTTCGGAGACTGTCGATTTCGGGATTTGCCGTTCGACTAGAAAGTACAAACGCCAGCCGGCTTTTGTCACTTTACCCAAATGGAGAGAACCGACCATGCCTCAGCCGATCGCTTACCTGTCTTTCAACGGCGATTGCGCCGACGCCATGAAATTCTACGAGCGTGCCCTGGGCGGCAAGCTTGAATTGATGATGACGTTCGGCGATTCACCGATGTGCGCCCAGATGCCCAAGGAGAGCCAGTCGCTTGTCATGCATGCGCGCCTTGCGCTCGAGGGCGGCAATACCCTGGGCGCGCTTTATGCGGGCGACTGCCCGGCCAACGTGCCCTACGAGGGCATCAAAGGCGTCTCGCTGACGCTGAACTACGACACCGTCGCGCAAGCCGAGCGCGTGTTCGCAGCGCTGGCCGACGGCGGCACCGTGACGATGCCGATGCAGCCGGCGTTCTGGGCCAAGACCTGGGGCATGCTGGTCGACAAATTCGGCACGCCCTGGATCGTCAACGGCGAAAACCTGCCGATCTGAGTGCGCGGGCACGGCGCAGGGCAGTGGCGCCCGGGCGGCGCCGCAACCCCTTGCCGCCATTGCCAGTCCTTCACGGAGACCTCATGAAATACTTATGCCTCGTTTATCTCGATCAGGAACACTGGAGCGCCTGCCCCGACAACATGTGCGCCGCCTACGGCCAGAGCCTGGCCGATAGAGGGCAGCTGCTCGCCGCCGAGCCGCTGCATCCGGCCGAGACGGCCACCACCGTGCGGGTGCGCAACGGACAGACCGCCCAGTACGATGGTCCGTTCGCCGAGACCAAGGAGCAATTGGCGGGGTTCTACCTGGTCGATGCCAAAGACCTGAACGAAGCCATCCAGATCGCCAGCGGCATCCCGCCCGCAAGATACGGCAGCGTCGAAGTGCGGCCGGTGCGCTCGCTTGCGATCGATCAAACCGGAGAGCCCGCATGAGCAAACTGCGTATCAATGCTTTTTCCATTTCCGTCGACGGCTATGGCGCGGGCCTGGGCCAGGATGTCGACAATCCCGTCGGTATCGGCGGCCTCGCACTGTTCGAGTGGGTGTTCGGCACACGCACTTTCCAGCGCATGCATGGCGATGGCGGTGGCGACACCGGCAGGACCGGCATCGATGACGATTTCGCCGCGCGCGGTTTCGACAACGTCGGTGCCTGGATTCTGGGGCGCAACATGTTCGGTCCGATCCGGGGACCGTGGCCTGATCTTGCCTGGCGTGGCTGGTGGGGCGACGATCCCCCGTATCACGTGCCGGTGTTCGTGTTGACTCATCACGCCCGGGCGCCGCTCGAAATGCAGGGCGGCACGGTGTTCCATTTCGTTACCGGAGGCATCCACGAGGCACTGGCTCGGGCGCGCGAAGCGGCCGCGGGCAAGGATGTGCGCCTCGGCGGCGGCGTCGCCACCGTTCAGCAATACTTGCGCGCCGGTCTGGTCGACGAAATTCATCTGGCGATTGCGCCGGTATTGCTCGGCCGTGGGGAGCACTTCTTCGGCGATCTCGACCTGCCGGCCCTGGGGTTCGAGCGCAGCGAGCACGTCGCCACCGCAAATGCGACGCACGTGGTATTCACCAGGCGCTAGGCGGTAATGCCCGGCCGGCATCAATGCTCGCGCGAGGCTTCGTCCAGATCGGTCGGCGGATGTTCGCAAACGTGATCGGCCATATCGTCGATCATGCGCCTGACATGGTCGTCGGCCGCCTCGTAGAAGATCTGCTTGCCGCGCCGTGCCGCCCGCAGCACGCGCGCGGCACGCAGCAGCCGCAGGTGATGGCTGACCAGCGGTTGCGACAGGCCGAGCTTGGCGGCGATGTCAGACACGCACATCGGCGCGCGCAGGCATGCCGCGATGATCTTCAGGCGACTCGGATCGCCCATGAGCCGGAACATTTCAGCCAACTCCACCACTTGGTCGTCGCTTAGATCGGCGGCATGCATGGCAACTCCAGTTTTCATATCAACACATGTTTATGTGTGTATATAATAACGTATCAGCCATCCAGCCAAGAGCTTTTCGATGTCAGACCATCACCACCACGACAATGCCAGGAGCGCGCCGCACGGCCATGAGCATGGCGTGCACGGGCACGATCATGCGGGCCACGACCACGCGGGGCACGGCCATGCTGGGCATAGCCACGCGGGACACGATCATTTGCACGGCGTGGCCGATCAGCGGCGCATCGGCTGGGCCTTCGTCATCATTGCGGCCTTCATGTGCGTCGAAGTCGCCGGCGGTTTGCTGTCCGGCTCGCTGGCGCTGCTGGCCGACGCCGGCCATATGGTGAGCGACGCCGCCGCGCTCGGATTCAGTTGGCTGGCGATTCATTACGGACGCCGACCGGCCACCGCGCAACTGTCCTATGGCTACAAGCGGCTGGAGATTCTCGCGGCATTCGTCAACGGGTGCGCGCTGTTCGTGATCGCGGCCTGGATCGTGATCGAGGCCATCCAGCGCTTCGCCGCGCCGGTGCCGGTGGTCGGCAAGACCATGCTGATCGTCGCGCTGGTGGGGTTGGCCGCCAATATCGCCGCGTTTCTGGTGCTGCATGCCGGCAACCGCGAAAACCTGAATCTGCGCGGCGCCTGGCTGCATGTGATGGGCGACATGCTCGGCTCGGCCGCGGCCATCGTCGCCGCCGGCGTGATTCTCGCGACGGGTTGGACGCCGATCGATCCGCTGCTGTCGATCTTCGTCGCCGTGATCATCCTGAAAAGCGCCTGGGGCATCGTCAAATCATCGGCCCACATCCTGCTCGAGGGCACGCCCTCGGGCATGAGCCTGGCCGACATCAAGGCCGATCTCGAGCGGTATGTGCCCGAGGTCGCCGACGCGCACCACATTCACGCCTGGTCGATCACCGGCGAGCGGCATTTGCTCACGCTGCACGTGCATCCGGCGCCGGGCGCCGCATCGCGTGAAGTGGTCGCGGCAGTCCGGCGGCGCCTGACCGAACGCTTCAATATCGAGCACGTGACGGTGCAGGTCGAGGAAGATACCTGTGTCGACGCGCACGCCGATGGCGCGCGGCCTGGCGACGACAACAGATGCCACTGAGCATGAAGACGGTCCTGCTGTTCGTGGTGACAGCGGTCGCCGAAATCGTCGGCTGCTATTTGCCATACCGCTGGCTGCGCCAGGGCCGCAGCGTCTGGCTGCTGGTGCCGGCCGCATTGAGTCTGGCCGCATTTGCCTGGCTCCTGGCGCAGCAACCCACGGCCGCCGGCAGGACCTATGCGGCGTATGGCGGGGTCTATATCGCGGTGGCGATATTGTGGTTGTGGGTCGTGGAAGGCATCGAGCCGACCGGGTGGGATTGGCTGGGCGTGCTGCTCACGCTCACGGGCATGGCATTGATCGCCTTCCAACCCCGCTGATCCCGGCCGGCCGCGACGCGGGCACGCGTTGCCCCGAGCGCGTGACGACTTCGCGCGATGACCTCAATGATGCGCGGGCGATCTGGGACTGCGCACCACTGACAGCAACACGATCGTCAACAGGCTGAAGCCCGCGCCGGCGTAAAAGGTGGCTGCGGCCCCGACGCGGTCCCACAGGCTGCCGGCGATGACGCTGGCCACCAGCGTCACCAGCCCGCTGAGCAAATTGAACAGACCGAAAGCCGTGCCGCGCAGGCGGGTCGGCGCGACGCGCGCGACCATGGTCGACAGCAGTCCCTGCGTCATCCCCATATGCAGTCCCCACAGCATGACGCCCACCAACACCATGCTCCAGTGGGCGCTGTGCGCGAGCACCACATCGGAGGCGATCAGCACCGCGAGGCCGGCGATCAGCAGCCGGGCGTGGCTCATCACGTCGGCGAGCTTGCCGAATGGGTAAGCGGACAGCGCGTACACGACGTTCATGGCGACCATCACCAGCGGCACGATGGCGATCGGCACGCCGCTTCCCATCGCGCGCAGGACCAGGAAGGCTTCGCTAAAACGCGCCAGCGCGAAGATGCTGCCGACCGCGACCACCCACCAGTAAGCGGCGCCGAGCTCGCGCACGCTGTCCCAGCGGATCGGGTTGACACGCTTGTCGCCGGACTCATGCGCCGGCTCCTTGACTGCCAGCACGAGCAGGGCGACGGCCAGCGCGCCGGGGATGACCGCCAGCCAAAAGGCACGCCGGAAGTTGTCCGCCCACAGGAGCATCACGGCCACGGCGATGAGCGGACCGAGAAACGCGCCGACCGTGTCGAGCGACTGGCGCAGCCCGAACGCCGCGCCGCGCAGTTGCGGCGGCGTGAGATCGGCGACCAGCGCGTCGCGCGGGGCGCCACGAATGCCCTTG
>JAGXBI010000129.1 GCA_018971155.1 Burkholderiales bacterium | reverse complement strand
CACGCCTTACTCAAAAAAACCACGCTACGGATGCGTGCGCGCTTATGCTCACCATAAGCGCGTTCGCCGCTTGCCGGAATATGGCGAAACGCCTAGACTGCATGGGCGCAATTCGAAGTTCGACGTGTGCGCGGGCATCCGGCTCGCCGGCACCTCACGCAAGCGTCGGCGCATCACCCTGGCAGCCCTGTGCAACGCGGCATGCCGCCACTGGCCGTGGTCTTGCGCGACCCCCGGTCCAGTCAAACAAAATAAGGAGCCCACAATGCAAACTTCCCGCCGTCAGTTCATGATCGTCGCCGCATCACTCGCCTCGTCCACTGTGTTGCTCGCCAAGGAATCGCAAGCTGCCGAAATGCTCTCCGAAAGCGATCCGACCGCGCAAACGCTTGGCTATAAAGAGAACGCGACGAAGGTCGACAAAGCCAAGTTCCCGAAATACCAGGCCGGCGAGGCCTGCGACAATTGCTCGCTCTACCAGGGCAAAGCGGGCGCGGCCAACGGCCCTTGCCCGATCTACGCCGGCAAGCTGGTGGCCGCCAAGGGCTGGTGCAACGCCTACGTCAAGAAGGCCTGAGCCCACGCGCCGAGCAGCGCCGCGTCAGACCCGCGGCGCCGCTTTTTCATTGCGCCCCGGCGCGCTGGCTCGCCAGCGCGTGTTGCCTGACCAGCGCAAACGCAAGCAGCGTACACCCCGCGAACAACGCCACCACGATCGCCATGCCGGCCTGGAAGGCGCGCGCAGAGCCGGATGCTTCGGAGCCCCGCGAGAGCATCGAGAAAAACACACCGCCGATGGCAGTCGCCCCGAACGCCGAGCCGATCTGCAGCATCGACGTCGCCACGCCCGAGGCCACCCCCGCCCTGGCCGGCTCGATCTCGCCGATCACCACACGCACGACCGACGGCAACACCAGGCCATGTCCGACACCGGCCACCAGCAGGCCGAGATAGAACACCAGTGACGGGCTTGGGCGGTACCACAGCATGCCGATGGCGATCGCGAAGCCCGACGCCAGCAGGCCGAAACCGATGGTCAGAACATGATGTCCCGCATGCCGAACGATCCTCGGCGAATTCAGTGGCCCGACGATGGCGCCCACGCCGAACGGAAAAATCGCCAGCCCCGCGACCAGCGGCGACCAGTGCAATCCGTCCTGCAAATAAACACCGTAGGCCAGGAAGAACGCGCTGTCGCAATAGAAGCAAAATGCCAGCACCAGACCCAGCGAAAATACCGGATTGCGAAACATGCCCAGATCGACCAGCGGATCCCCGCCCTGTCGCTTGAGTCGTGCCTCGACCCCGAGGAACAGGGCGAACGCCGGCACGCTCGCGGCAAACGCGACGAGCGTCCAGGCCGGCCAGCCGGCCTCGCGTCCCGCAGTCAGCGGATAGATCACCAGCGCCAGCGACAGCAACAAAAAGAACAGACCGCCCAGGTCGAGGCGCGCGCCGTGTTCCGGCCGGTTTTCCGGTACGGCGCGCCACGCGCCGAGCAGCGCGAGCAGGCCAACCGGCACGTTGATCAGAAAAATCGATTGCCAGCCCAGGCCAAACGGGCGCAATGTAATCAGCGCGCCGCCGCCGATCTGCCCGACCACGGAAGCAAAGCCGAAGACGAAGCCATACAGGCTCATGACCCTGGTTTGCCGGGCTTTCGGAAAGACCGCCCGAATGGTGGCCAGAATCTGCGGCACCATCACCGCGGCCGAACCGCCCTGCAGGATGCGTCCGGCCACCAGTACAGCGCCGTTCGGCGCACAGGCGCACAGCAGCGAGGCCGCCACGAAGCCGGCCATGCCGCTCATGAACATGCGCTTGCGGCCGAACTGATCGCCCAGCCGGCCGCCGGTGACCAGCAATACCGCGAATGCAGAGGTGTACAGCGACACGATCATTTGCAGTTGTGCCGAGCTGGCATGCAAGCCGCTCTGGATCGCCGGCAGCGCAAGGTTGACGATGAAATAATCGAGCGGCGACAGGAACGCGCCGGTGAGCAGCACGACCAGCGCCAGTGCGCCCGGCACTGCGGGCGCTTCGGCACAACCGGCGGGAGGCGCAATCATGGAATTTGATTTCATGACTATTTGGTCAAAAATTAGTTAAAAAAACAGGCGCTGCGCTATTCAAGCGCGCGCAGCGCCACGTCGACGACTGCAGTCAACCGGGCCTCGTCGTGCCCCACCTTGCCCAGCACGCGCAGACCTTGTGTGACGCACAGCAAAAACTCGCCGACGGCGTCTTCGTCGAGCGTCGAATCGAATACGCCGGCCGCCTGGCCGCGAATCACCGCCGCGGCCAGCAAGGTCGAGATGCGGCGCATCACCGACGTGATGCGGGCCGCCACCGTCTCGTCGCCCGGCTGCATTTCCATCGCCGCATTGGTGATGAAGCAGCCGCGCAGGCCGGTCAGCGTCGAGACCACGCGCGTGTGGTGCAGCAAGGCATTGCGCAACGCCTCGCGCGGCGGGATCTGCTCGTTCAGGCGCTCGGCAAGCTGGGCCAGCGCGCCCTCCGCATAGCGGTCGAGTGCCGCCAGCAGCATGCCGTGCTTGTCGCCGAACGCGCCATACAGGCTGCCGCGCAACAAGCCGGTCGCCTCGCACAACGTATCGAGCGAGGCCGCGTGATAGCCGTGTTCCCAAAACACCTCGGCGGCGGCCTCGGAGACCGCACTCGCATCGAACTCGCGCGGACGGCCTCGCGCCGTGCCGGGCGCGCGTCGCTTGGGGCTGGAAGATTGAGTCATGCACAAAATATTATGACTGAACAGTCAAAATATCAAGCCTCTCGTTTCCCTGAGCCGCTCGCCGCCCACCGCTTTGATTTCCTACGTGTTCTCGTGTCGGGGCGCGCATCGAAATTACGTACACTGATCGTTGTCTGCTTGGCGGCCGCCCGCCCAGGCGGCCGGACGGCGGCGAATCATCGCAGTACGTCGGCTTTTCATAACAATCCGGACGGAGTGCTTTCAATGAATCACGATCGCCATATCACGCTGTTCCATGCGCCCAATAGCCGCTCGGCCGGCGCACGCGTTCTCATCGAGGAACTGCAGGCCGAGCACGACCTGCATGTGCTCAACCTCAAGGCCCGGCAACAGCGCGAGCCAGCCTATCTCGCCGTCAACCCGATGGGCAAGGTGCCAGCCCTGCGCCACGGCGAGACTTTCGTCAGCGAGCAGGCCGCCGTCTATATGTACCTCGCCGAGCTGTATCCGGAGCGCGGCCTGTCGCCGGCACCCGGTGACCCGCTGCGCGGCGCGTATCTGCGCTGGATGGTGTTTTATGGTTCGTGCTTCGAGCCGGCCATCGTCGACAAGTCGATGAACCGCGACGCCGGCAACGAGTCGACCTCGCCTTACGGCAGCTATGAAGCCGTCGTGAGTGCCGTCGAACAGCAATTGCAGCGGGGCCCGTGGCTGCTCGGCGAGCGCTTCACGGCTGCCGACGCGCTGTGGGGCAGCGCGCTGGGCTGGGTCACCGGATTCAAACTGATGCCAGCGAGCCCGGCGGTACTCGCCTACCTGGAGCGCTTCCAGGCACGTCCGGCGGTGCAGCGTGCGCAAGCGCTCGACGCCGAACTGGCCGAAAGCCTGGCGTGACCGGCTCGCCGGTCACGCGACGCCCTACGCATCTTCGTCGGGCGAGCCCAGCGAGATGCCCAGCTCGCTCGCCAGACGGGCAACCTGGGACTGCAGCCGGGCGACTTCGCCGGCCAGACGCAACTGCTCCGCCTTGAGCGCTTCGAACTCGGACGGCGCGACCGGGGACGCACCGCCCTCAGCGCCGCCATAGGCTTGCGGCGCTTCATCCGGCATGCTGAGCGCGCCGCACAGCAGATGCATCCAGCGGTTCTCGCGCTCGCCGGGCGTGCGCGGCAGCTTCACCGCATAAGGCGGCTCGTGCGCGGCCAGTTCTTCAAGAAAAGCCTCGACCGAGGAAATATCGGCAAAGTTATGCAGCCGGGCCGAATTCAGGCGCAGCTCGGCGGCGGTTTGCGGGCCACGCAGCAACAACACCGTCAGCAGTGCGGTGGCCTGGCTCGGGATGCCGAACACGCGGCCCAGATTGTGCTCGAAGCGCGGCACCCGGCTGCTGCTGCCCTCGAACACCAGGCTCAGGCGCTTCAGTCCATCGATCGCGGTCAATATTTCAGCCTCGCTCACAGTCATCACCGGCGCACGCGCGGTCTTCTGGTTGCAGCCGGCAGCCAGCGCATTGAGCGAGAGCGGATACGTATCGGGCACGGTGTGCTGCTTCTCGCTGAGAACCCCGAGCACGCGGCCCTCCAGGGGGGTCAGGCAGCGAATGGCGGGGCGCGGGACGGCGGTATCGGTTTCAGGCGTCATGGGTAAGTCGTGATCTCGCAAAGGCGGTGACTGAACCCCGTCCCGGTATCTGGCAGGCCCGGGGCGGGCACAGCCATAATGATAGCCGCTGCCGCACCTCGCCCCGACGCGTCCCGGACCGCCTGGCCAGGCGGCACGCCACCACCGCGCCTTACATCTGCCCCATCACAACCTGCACCGCCAGGCTGCTCAGCGACACCGCCACCCATACGCCCAGGCCCAGCAGGATCGGCCGCACGCCGGTGCCGGCCATGCGGCGCAAGTTCGACGACAGGCCGATGGCGGCAAGCGCCACGATAATGAGAAACTCCGCGGCCTGATGAACCCACGGCAGCCATCCGGCCGGAATCACACCGGCCGTGCGCAGCCCGGAGGCCACCAGAAACCACAGGATGAACCACGGAAAGATGCGCGCCAGGCGGAAATCGCCCGCGCCATGGTTCTTTTCGCGGTAAGCAACGACCAGCGCCAGCACCAGGCAGATGGGAATGATCAGCGTGGCGCGCGTGAGCTTGACGATGGTGGCGAAATCGCCAGCCGCCTTGCTGTAACTGTAGCCGGCCGCGACCACCGACGAGGTGTCGTTGATTGCCGTACCGGCCCACATGCCAAACCCCGCGTCGGACAAATGCAACCAGTGGCCCAGCAACGGAAACAACAGCACCGCGGCCACATTGAACAGGAAAATGGTGGAAATCGCGAAGGCCGTTTCATGGTCGTCGGGCTTGACGATCGGCGTGACCGCCGCGATCGCCGAGCCGCCGCAGATCGCCGTGCCCACGCCGATCAGCAGTTTGAGCCGGCCGCTCACGCCGAGCAGCCGCCCCAGGCCCCAGGCCGCCAGCGCGGCGGCAGTGACCGTCACGCTCGTCACAGCGAGCGAATCGAGCCCGGTATGGGCGACTTGCGACAGGCTCAGACCCGCGCCCAGCGCGACGATCGACCATTGCAGCACATACTTCGCGGCAAAGCGAATACCGGCCTCGTAAGCCGCGCCGGGCGCGAGGACATTACGGACGATGATGCCGAGCAGGATGCCGAATACCGGGCCGCCGATCAGCGGTAAAGCGCGCCCGGCCATCAGCGCGAGAAACGCAATCAGGGTGACCAGCACCAGGCCGGCCCAGAAATTCTGGCGCCGTTCGGGAGCCAGCGACAATGTGGAAGACGATGAAGACATGGCAAACGATCCGATAAGTGATGGGCCAAGTCTAGGGGTATTCCCTGAATAATAAAAATCGTTATATTCGATGAGATTTATTCAAGTTTTCGATAGATCGGCGGCAATCTTCGCGTTGGCGCAGGGCGACAAGCCGCGCCACACGGCCAAGCCATCATGCGGCGCACCGCCCGGCCGACGTGCGCGTCAGTGTGTTTAGCCCGCAGCTTGATAACGGTCAAGCAAGGCTGCCGGTCGATCCGCTATAAGTGAAAAAAGCATGACAGCATGCGTATCGACAACCCGAGAAACACCATGGAAGACAAACCAGAAAATGATTGGGATCCCAGATCTGACGGCGTCCTGAAAAATCAGACAGCCGCGTACGACGAGATGCGCCGCCGCTGTCCGGTCGCCCACAGCGATTACTTGCATTGGTCTCTGTTCCGCCATGCGGACGTCATGCAAGTACTGGACGATCCGCAGACATTCAGCAATGCGGTGTCCTCCTACCTTTCCGTTCCCAATGGCATGGATCCGCCGCAGCACACGCGTTACCGGCAGTTGCTTGATCCCTACTTCAGCGCCCAGCGCATGCAGGCTTTCGAGCCGGCTTGCGAGGCCATCGCGCAGGCGCTCGCCGCGCAGTTGCCGCGCGACGGCGAAATCGAATTCATGAGCGAATTCGCGTGCGAATTCGCCCTGCAAATCCAGTGTGCGTTTCTGGGGTGGCCGCCGGCATGGCGCACGCCGCTGCTCGAGTGGATTCGCAAGAACCGCGAGGCTACCCTGCGGGCCGACAAGGGGGAGATGGAGCGCGTCGCGCTCGAGTTCGACGGCTACATCAGGACGCTGCTGGCGCAACGCCGCGCGGCGGGCGACGCCGCACCGGATGACATCACCACCAGCTGGCTGCGCGCGCAGATCGATCAAAAGCCGCTGCAAGACGAGGAGATCGTCAGCATTGTGCGCAACTGGACCGTCGGTGAATTGGGCACGATTGCCGCATGCGTCGGCATTCTCGCGCAGTACCTCGCGGAGCATCCGTCGCTGCAGCAAGACCTGCGCGCCGAGCCGGCGCTGTTGTCGGACACGATCGATGAAATCCTGCGGATTCATGCCCCGCTTATCACCAATCGCCGGGTGACGACCAAGCCGGTAGAGATCGGCGGCCGCCAGATTCCGGCCGGCCAACGCATTACGATCATGTGGGCCTCGGCGAACCGCGACGAAGCCGTATTCGGCGCACCTGACGCATGCCGTCCGGCCGAGCATGCCGCCCACAACCTGCTGTATGGCGCCGGCATTCACGCCTGCCCAGGCGCGCCGCTGGCGCGGCTGGAATTGCGCGTGGTGATGCATGCGCTGCTGGCGCACACTCGCCGCATTTCTCTGGTGCCGGGCAACCCGCCGGTCAGTGAAGTCTATCCGGGCGCCGGCTTTGCCAGCCTGCCGCTGCGCATCGAATGAGCGCGACGCGCGGCCGATGCCTCGCGCATCGCGCCGCGGCCGCCGTCAGCCCACCTTGCCGTCCGCCCGTGGCGACGTCAGATAAGGCGCATATTTGACCAGGTATAGGCCCCAGGCGACGCACCAGCATGCCGCGGCCGCGTCGATCCACAGCAAGCCCGCCCGTGCGTAAAACCACGGCCCGAACACGCGCAGCAACGCGGCGACGATCATCAGCCAGTAGGCGGCGACTTCAGCGCGCCCCGCCACCAGCCGGTGGCCGGTATGACCCAGCGCGGTGCGCGTGACCATGGCAACGATAGCGCAGCCAATGGCCCCTGCCGCCAACGCATGCAGCGCCAGCGTGTGAGCCACCAGGCCCAGCGCCGAGAGCGCCAGCATTGCAAAGCCGACCGCAATCCATACGTAGGCAACGTGCAGAATCCACAGGATCGGCCGCGCACCGACGCGCCACGAACGCCAACCGACAATACGCGCCCCATGCACCACCGCGGCGCCCGCGGCCAGTACCGCAACGAGCGGCGCCGGCGCGCCGAGGGCATCCGCCAGCACGGCCAGGATGATGACCGGCATGGCGAGCTTCTCGACGATCTTCCAGCGCCTCATGACAAATCCGGGAATCGCATTCTGCGTGAACATCGGCACCACCCGTCCGGCAATCACCGACACGAACATCACCGCCAGACCGACAGCGCCATACGCCGCGCGCAGCGCCAGATCGGCGCGGCCCGACCACACCCACGCATGGAACAGCACATTGAGCAAACCGAACAGGCCCAGCGCCACGGGCAGAAAAATATTGTGCCGATTGCGCGCGTGAATCAGCACGCGCAGCAGCACCAGCGCGACGATCGGCAGGAATGCGCTATCGACGACTGCCGCCAGGGGTTCCGGCCCCGTCCACACCAGCACGCGGCCGGCGGCCCACAACAGCCAGAGTGCGGCCAACGGCGCGCCCCTCGGCGTTTCCATCTCGGTCCAGGCCCGCACCGCGGTCAGCAGAAAACCCACCACGATGGCCGCGACGAAACCAAACACCATCTCGTGAGCGTGCCAGAGTATTCCCTGGATTTGCGGGGCATGCCCTGCCACGGCAATGCCGTGCAGGGCCATGACCCACATCACGATGGCCACCAACGAAAAAAGAGTCCCGCCCAGATAAAACGGCCGAAATCCCAGCCGCAACACCGGTATGCCCATCGCCCCCGGAGCAACCCGGTTGGCGGTGGGTTCGCTGATCTTCATCATCATGCCTCTCCCGACATTAATATGCACTTGAAATGCATATTAATCCATTGCCGCGCCGGTGGGTAGCGCGCCATCGGCAAAAGCATGATCTAGCGCATCATTGCAAACATTGAACGGTGGCCGCCTTTTAGGCATATGATTTCCTTCCTGTCGGAGCGCGACCCGCGCGCTCGGACGCATGGCACATTCATTACTGGAGACATTCATGCCTCGCCCGTTCAACCCATGGCTATACGCGGCGATCGCCGCCGGCGCCCTTTGCACTGGTGCAATTGCCGGCGAGACGCCCCGGCAACAGGAGGTGGCGCAGCGTGGCGCCGAAGTCATGCCCTTCTCGCTGCAGGCCACCACGCATATCTTCACCAAGACCAAGCACGGCGGCATTCAGCGGGTAGTCACCAAACACCCCGATGCTCGACAAACGGCGCTGATTCGCCAGCACCTGGCGTCGATCGCCAAACAATTCGCCCAAGGCAATTTTTCCGACCCAGCCCAGATACACGGCATGGAGATGCCGGGGTTGGCGACCCTGCGCTCGGCCCGGCCCGGCGAGCTGCGAGTGAGCTACCGCAATGTGCCTGGCGGCGGAGAAATCGATTACCGCAGCTCGCAGCCGCGGCTCGTCGGCGCACTGCACCAATGGTTCGACGCCCAGTTGGCCGACCACGGCCGCGATGCGATGGCCGGCGCCATGGACATGTCCAACATGCATGACATGAGTGGCATGCATACTCACGCACCGTCGGGATCCGGCAAATCCGATTAGGGCGCGCCGCCGACACTTCCGTGCGCGGCGCCGAAAGGGCCCGCCTCAGATCGCCGAGGCCGCGCGTCGCCAGACCCGGCCGATCGTCAGATGCGCTACCACCGCCAGCAGGCCATTGACCAGGAGCGCTTCCCG
>JAGXBI010000462.1 GCA_018971155.1 Burkholderiales bacterium | reverse complement strand
GCCCATTGCTCGACCCGCCTGCACTATATCGTGCGCCAATGGCCCTTTCAGGCCGCGCACCTGATCGACTCCGACATGACCATCGATTTCGCTCAGTACACGACCGAGGCCGACCGCGTGTCGGTCATCGCCACCGCGCCGCTGACCGACAATGAAACCTGGACCGGCTTTGCCCCCGGCGAACTGATCCTGTTCGAGGCCGGTCAGCCCACGCTGAAAACCGTGGTGCCGATACCCGACGAGGTCCGGCTGAAAAACGCGCAAAACGCCGCCTGCCTCTAGACCTTCCAAAATAAAAAAGCGCGCCGCGGCGCGCTTTGACGTTCGCTCACGTCCAGCTCAGTGCAGGATCTTGGCAAGGAAATCCTTGGCCCGGTCCGACTTCGGGTTGGCGAAGAAATCTTCCTTGCGGTCATCTTCGACGATTGCGCCGTGATCCATGAAAATTACGCGGTGCGCGACCTTCCTGGCAAAGCCCATCTCGTGCGTGACGACCATCATCGTCATACCCTCCCTGGCCAGCTCCACCATCACATCGAGAACCTCGTTGATCATTTCCGGATCGAGCGCCGAGGTCGGCTCGTCGAACAGCATCGCAATCGGCTCCATGCATAATGCGCGTGCAATCGCCACGCGCTGCTGCTGGCCACCCGACAGTTGCCCCGGATATTTGCCCGCGTGCGCCTTGAGCCCGACCCGGTCGAGGAGCTTCATGCCCTTCTCCATCGCCTCGTCCTTGCTGCGCCCCAGCACCTTGATTTGCGCGAGCGTCAGGTTCTCGGTGATCGACAGATGCGGGAACAGCTCGAAATGCTGGAAAACCATGCCCACGCGCGAGCGCAGCTTGGCCAGGTTCGTCTTGGGCGCGCCCACGGAAATGCCGTCGACGATGATTTCCCCTTGCTGAAACGGCTCCAGACCGTTGACGGTTTTGATCAAGGTCGATTTGCCCGACCCCGACGGCCCGCACACCACGACCACCTCGCCTTTTTTCACTTCAGTGGTGCAATCGGTCAGCACCTGAAACTGACCGTACCACTTCGAGACGTTCTTGAGTGAAATCATTTCACAATCCTTTGTTGAAGACTTCTCGTCCGCCGCGTATCCCGCCGGTCCGGACGATCCCGGCATGATACGCCGCCTGTGCCCGCATGCAGGCTGAGGGCGGCATACCTGTCGGCCCGTGGCACACACGAACGGCTCGGATCGCCCTTCAACAAACACAAAGGGGGCTGTGAAAGCCCCCTTGAAATGATCATTCAAAGTCCGCCGCAACACGCAATTCTCGGACGGAGCCAACGCTGGGCCGATGGCTCCGGCATGCCGGCGAAATACAACTCAGGGATACAGGCCGCGCATCTGACGCGCCTGCAGGATTCGTGTACAGGCCACGATAAAGGCAGCGGTACGCAGCGATACCTTGTGGTCCTGGGCCACGTGCCACACCCCGTCGAACGCTTCACGCATGATGCGCTCCAGGCGGTGGTTGATCTCCTCTTCGGTCCAGAAGAAGCTGGAGAAATCCTGCACCCATTCGAAATAGCTGACCGTGACGCCCCCCGCGTTGGCGACCACGTCCGGCACCACCAGCGTGCCGTTTTCGTGCAGGATGTCGTCCGCCTCGGGCGTGGTCGGGCCATTGGCCCCTTCGACCACGATCTTGGCGCGAATCTGCCCTGCATTATGTTGGGTAATCTGCCCTTCGAGCGCGGCCGGAACCAGAAACTCGCAGTCCAGCCCCCAAAATTCGCCGTCCGGGATCTTG
>JAGXBI010000461.1 GCA_018971155.1 Burkholderiales bacterium | reverse complement strand
TGCAATACCTGCGAAGAAACGTGCCCGATCGACGCGATCACCCATGACGACAATAATTATGTCGTGCGGGCCGACGTCTGCAATGGCTGCATGGCGTGCATCTCGCCATGCCCGACCGGCGCGATCGACAACTGGCGCACGGTGCTGCGGGCCGAAGCCTACAGCATCGACGAGCAGCTCACCTGGGACGTGCTGCCGGCGCAAGGCACCACCGCCGCCGACGCGCTGCGCGCCGGGCAGGCCGAAGGTGGCGGCGTTGGCGCGCAGGCTGCTGCCGAGCCGGCCGGCATCGAGGTCGACACGGTGCGCGGATCGACCGTGCCGCCGTGGTCGGCCGCCAAGCCGTATGTCAATCTCTACACGCACAAGGCGCCGCTGCGCGCGACGGTGGTGGGCAATTACCGCCTCACCGAAGCCTCGACCGAGAGCGATATCCACCACATCGTGCTCGATTTCGGCACCACGCCGTTCCCGGTGCTCGAGGGGCAGTCGCTGGGCATTCTGCCGCCGGGCACGGCGGCTGACGGGCGGGCGCACCACGCTCGCCAGTACTCGATCGCCAGTCCGCGCGATGGCGAGCGCAAGGGTTACAACAACATCTCGCTGACGGTCAAGCGCGTTACGCAAGACTACCAGGGCAAGCGCGTCGACGGGGTGTGCTCCAACTACCTGTGCGATCTGAAGAAAGGCGACACAGTGGAGGTGATCGGCCCGTTCGGCAACACCTTCCTGATGCCGAACCATGCCGACTCGCATTTGCTGATGATCTGTACCGGGACCGGATCGGCGCCGATGCGGGCCATGACCGAGTACCGGCGGCGACGCCGGCTCAAGGGGGCAACCGGCAAGCTGATGCTTTTCTTCGGCGCCCGCACGCAGGAGGAGTTGCCGTATTTCGGGCCGCTGCTGAACCTGCCCAAGGATTTCATCGACACCAATTTCGCCTTCTCGCGCACGCCGGGGCAGCCCAAGCGATACGTCCAGGACGCCATGCGCGAGCGTGCGGCCGACGTCGCGCAACTGCTGCGCGACGACAGCACCTACATTTACGTGTGCGGCCTCAAGGGCATGGAAGACGGCGTGCTGCAGGCGCTGCAGGCCATTGCCGATCAGCACGGCCTGGCCTGGGAGACCTTGTGGCCCAAGCTGAAGCGCGACGGCCGGCTGCATCTGGAGACTTACTGAAACCTGGGTGAATCAGCGCGGCGGATTGAAGTCATCGGCGATCCAGGCCGCCGCCGTGTCGGCGCTCAGTTTGAAATTGGGCGCCACGCGCACGTCGGCCAGCGCAGCGCCGGCCTCGTCGAGTGCGCTCAGCCTCGCATGCGGATCGTCATCGTCGGGCACGATGTCGAGCAGCACGGTGACGGTGCCGCCGGCGGTCGGGACGTCGATGCGCTTGTGCAGCATCGCCTGCAGATGCTGCTCGTGCCGTCGCAACACTTCCGAGGCGGTTTTCACCAAGGTGCGAAACGCTGTGCCATCCAGCGGCTTGGGGTTCTTCTTGTCGCGGCCCATGGTCCATGGGCCGACCAGCGCCGGCTCGGCCTCGCCGTCCTTATACATCGCCACGGCCCAGCCCTCGTCGTCTTCGTTCTTGATGACCTGGGCGGTCCAGCCGTCCTGGCGCCAGAGTCGCGCAGTTTGTCCCAACTCGGCGTCGTCGACGGTGGATTCGTCGGGTAGATGCGATAGCGAAACGGATTCTGTCATGGCCAGGCGGGTTCCAGGAGGTATTGCGCAGGACGGCAATTCTAACCCGTCGCGCT
>JAGXBI010000128.1 GCA_018971155.1 Burkholderiales bacterium | reverse complement strand
CGCCAATCGACACGCCGCCGGCCAGGTACAGCAGGGCGACCACGAGCGATGCTTGCCAGTGAATCGTGTGAAACTCGCCGGTCGCCCCGGCCAGCACCGTCAACGACACCGCGCCTGCAATGGTTTGCAGCGCCGTGACCAGCAGGAAATCCTGGTGCGCGGCCGTGCGTTTGAGCAGGATCGTCCCGCACGCCAGCGCCAGAACCCCCAGCAGCAACAGTCCGACGCCCAACGGCGCGACGCCCGCGGTGCTCACGTGCTGATGCACGACCAGTGCCACGCCCGCCGCGCCCAACGCCAGGCCGGCGAACCTTGGCCAGGTCGCATGCTCGCGCAGCAGCGGGATCGCCAGCGCGCTGGTGACCAACGGATAGACGCTCGTGAGCAAGGTGGCGAACCCGGCCGGCACCGTTTGCAGGGCGATCCAGCCCAGCCCGAGATAGACCGTGTTGTTGAGTATGCCGGCCAGCACCAGGACGCCCACGTGCTCCAGGCGTAGCGACACGCGGCGCCGGCGGTGCCTGGCGGCCACCAGCGCGATCAGGCACAGCGAGGCCAGGGCAAAGCGCATCGCCAGCAAGGCGAGCGGTGGTGCCGACTGCAAGCCGATCTTGGCGGCGATGAAGGCCGAACTCCACAACAGACTGAACAGGCTGCCGACCGCGACAACCTTGCACAGGCGTGCCGAAGCCGGCTTTGCCGGCGTCGCGGCCGGGCAGGCAGGAGCGGTGCCGGCGAGTACGAGCGGCGTTTGCGACATGATGGACCTCCGCAATTCGGGTTCGATTGACATTCAGCTTACGCGCGCTATCATAATTTTATAAATTGATAATTGAGCGATCAAAATGAGATTTATAAATGAGAAACTTCGATACGGATGTCTTGCGTGCCCTGGTGGCGATTGCTGATACGACGAGTTTTTCGTTGGCCGCCGCCCGGCTTGGGCGATCCCAGTCGGCCATCAGCCTGCAGATCAAGCGGCTCGAGGAGCAGGTCGGCAAGGCGTTGCTCATGCGCACCCAGGGCCGCGTCAGCGGCCCGACCGCCGAGGGCCGGTTGCTGATCGACTACGCTCGCCAGATCCTGCGGCTCAACGACGAGGTTGCGGAGGTGCTGTTCGAACCTTCGCTGGGGGGGCGGCTGCGCGTGGGAGTGCCGGAGGAGCTGATGGAAAGCGCGTTCGCCGGTGTGCTCGATGAATTCAGTCGGACTTACCCGCGAGTCGCGCTGAGCCTGAACTGCGACTTGTCGGTGCAATTGGCGACTTTGCTCGAAGCTGGCGAACTCGACGTTGCCCTGCTCAAATCGGTGGATGCCGATCCGCGCGCCAAGGACACGCTATGGCACGAGCCGCTGGTCTGGATGCGAGGCATTGCGCACCCGGTGCCGCAAGCACGGCCCCTGCCCATCGCGGTGTTCCAGGAGGGATGCGTGTTCCGGGTGGCCGCGCTCGAGCGGCTGGCGCGCCACGATATCGCCTGGCGCATTGCCTTCACGGGCCACAGTTACGCCGCCCTGCGGCATGCGGTGGCCAGTGGCCTGGCAGTCTCGCCGTTGCCGCTGAGTCTATTGAGCGACGGCCTGGAGATCGTCGGCGAAGGGTTGCCGCGCCTGCCCCAGGCTCGGGTGCTGGCGCGTTTCGCGTCCGGCCAGCCGATGCCCGCCGCGCGGCGACTGGTCGAGATGTTTCGCGAGCACCTCTGGGCCGGCCGCCGCCGCGCGCGCTCCGCCTGAAGTGCGGCAGGCGCGCACTTGCGTTACGCGCCTGCGCCGTGCAGCACCATGAGTTCGCTCGCGCAATCGCGCATGTGCGGAATGCGCAACTGCTTGAGCTTGCGGTAGAGCGACGCCCGGCACACGCCCAGCGTTCTGGCGGCCGCCGAAATATTCCACCGGCTGGCGGTCAATGCATGCAATACGCGCTCGCGCTCCGAGAGCGGGGTATTGTGCTGAACATAATCCGGCTGTGCCGCATGCAGTGGCGCGGCCGTCGGCGCTTCGCTCGGCGGCTGGACGGGGCGGGCTTGAGCGAGACTGCCCGCAAGCAATTCGGCCGGCAAATCGCGCAGTTCGACCCGTGGGCCGCTCATCACTGCGCAGGCGTAGCGGATCGTGGTTTTCAACTGGCGCAGGTTGCCTGGCCAGCGATGCCGGGCCAGCGCCGCGAGCGCGTCCGGGGCAATCAGCGGCGCGATGTCGATGGCCTCGCCAGCTTCATCCGATTGGCCCGGCTCCCCCAGTTCGTCGCACAGCATGCGCGCCAGCACCGTCGTGAAATCGGTACGCTCGCGCAGCGGCGGCAAGCGCAGCACGCCCACCGCGATACGGTAATAGAGGTCCTCGCGAAAGCGGCCCAGGGCCACCAGCTCGGGCAAATCCTGGTGAGTCGCGCAGATCAGTTGCACATCGACCGGCACCGGCGCGCTGCTGCCCAGCGGCGTGACTTCGCGTTCGGACAATACGCGCAGCAGGCGGGTTTGCAGCGCGAGCGGCATGTCGCCGATCTCGTCGAGAAACAGCGTGCCGCCGTCGGCTTGCTGGACACGCCCTTTCATGCCGCCGGGCAGGGCGCCGGAGAATGCGCCGCGCGCATAGCCGAACAATTCGCTTTCGATCAGATGTTCGGGGATCGACGCGCAATTGATCGCCACCATCGAGCGGGACCGGCGCAGGCTATAGCTGTGCAGCGCGCGGGCCAGATATTCCTTGCCTGTGCCGGTTTCGCCGAGGATCAACACCGGCAGGCCGCGATCGATGAAGCGCTTGCCGCGCGCGATCAGATGCTGCATCGCAGTATCGGCGCCGCACAGCAAATCGATCGGCAAATAACGGGAAACGGCTGAGATGGCGCGAGGCGAGCGTGAGGCAGCCACGGCGAGATGAGCTGGCATGTTTGTCTCCTTGTCTGCAGCTTGCCGAGGAGGGCTTTTGGCCGGGCAAGCCTGACGCGATGCATGCGTGGCACCGCGAAACAAGATTAACGCCACTGATTAATAACATCCAATACAATATACATGCCTCATTAATACCTTGAAGGTATCAAATGATCGAATTGCGCCATTTGCATTATTTTGTGGTGTTGGCCGAAACGCTCCACTACGGACGCGCCGCGCAGCAACTGCATATCTCCCAGCCGCCGCTGAGCCGGCAGATTGCCTTGATGGAAGCGGCGCTTGGCGTCGAACTATTCGAGCGTACCCGGCGCAGCGTCCGACTCACCCGTGCCGGCGAACGGTTTTATCGCGACGCGTGCGAGATTCTCAAGGCCGTCGAACAGGCCAAGCGCAATGCGATCAGCGCCAGCCGGGGCGAGGACGGCATGATTTCCGTCGGTTTCATGATGTCGTCGGCCTACAATGTGTTGCCGGCGCTGACCCGCACCTACGCGGCCGCGTATCCCCAGGTCGACATGAAACTGACCGAATGGCTGCCGAATCTGCTGGTCGAATCAGTGCGTGCCGGGCGCACCGACGTTGGCGTCATGTACCGGCCCGAGGACTGCGATGGACTCGAAAGCTGCACGGTCTATCGCGAGGAACTGGTGGCGGTCCTGCCACAGCACCATCGGCTCGCGGGCACCAGGATGATTGCGGCCGGCCAACTGGCGGATGAATCATTCGTGACGTTCCCGCGCGAGATCGCACCGCTGGTGTATGACCTGATCAGCAACTATTTTCGTCAAGCCGGTTTTGCGCCCCGTATCCGGCTGGAAACCAATTTGCAGCAGACAATTGTCACGCTGATCGCCGAAGGGCTTGGGGTGGCCTTGGTGCCGAGTTCGATGCGCGCGATACAGTTGGCCAACGTGGTGTTCAAGCCATTGCGGAATCCTCCGGTGGTGGAGGTTTCACTACTATGGAGTGCAAATAACCATAACCCGTGTGTGCAGACTTTTGTGAGCAACGCGGACTGTGTGTGGCGCGATTTGCAGAATAAGGGCGGAGCCCGGGTGGTGCGTGACGAGACTTGAATGCCTCGTCACGCCGACCAATCACGATCCGGGAGCGCTAACACAGGCCGAAATGCACACAAGATCGCCCGGTGCACAAAGATTGAGGCAATCCTGACTCTGTGCCAGCGCACTTAACGACGTCATCGATAGCCAGGCCAAAGCGGTTGCGATAGCAAATTTCTTCATGGCACGTTCTCCTCAACATATCCGATACATTCAGCGGCGCGTCAAGCCGCCGGATGCATTTAAAAAATAGGACATATTGTTAGTACGTCAATATTTTTTAAAAAATGATGATGAGAAGCGCCGTTGTGATCGGTTGATGAGTATTACGAAAGTGCGTAGGAAATCGATGACTTCCGCCGCCATCGAGGATTTATATTTCCAGGATCCCGGCCGCCATGAAGCCTCCATCGACCGGCAGGATGTGGCCGGTGACGTAGGATGCATCGTCCGAGGCGAGGAAGCTGATTGCGCCCGCAATCTCTTCGGGCACCCCGTAGCGGCCGGCGGGCGTCGCCCGCAGATAGTTCTGCCGCGAGATATCCGAGTGCAGTTCGCGCGTGAGCGGCGTGTCGATCGGCCCCGGGGCGATGCCGTTGACGGTAATGCCGTGCGGGGCGAGTTCGATCGCCATTTGCCGGGTCAGCCCGACCACCGCGGCCTTGGAGGTGCCGTAGGCGGTGCGCCCCGCACTGGCACGCAAGCCGGCGACTGAAGACAGATTGATGATGCGGCCCCAGCCATGCGGCAGCATCATGCGCGCGGCGTGCTGGCCGCACAGCATCGAGCCGGTGACGTTGACGGCCATCACCTGATGCCAGTGGTCGAGCGGATACTCGATGAACGGAATGGTTTTGGCGATGCCCGCATTGTTGACCAGGATGTCGCAGCGGCCGTACCGTTGGGCCACCGCTTCGAAGCCCGCTGCGATCGAGTCGGCATCGCCGACGTTCATGGTCAGCGCCAGCGCGTCCCGTCCCTCGGACTGCAGCTTCTGCGCTGTGTCCTGCGCGGCCTGTGTATTCAGATCGGCAATCACGACCGCGCAGCCGTCGCGCGCCAGACGCGCGGCGATGGCCGCGCCGATGCCCATGCCGGCGCCTGTCACTACAGCAACTTTGCTGCTCATTATTTGCACTCCTAAATAGTAGGATAAGACAACAGATCCGGGCAGCCCGCGTTGGGCGGGCTGCGAAGCGTTACTTAATGAAGCCGAGCGAGATCCAGGGCACCAGCACCACGATCAGCAGCGCCACGGTCAGCGCGGCCAGGTAAAGCCACATGCGGCTCATGACCTTGTCGGGCGAAATCTTGCCGATCGCGCATGCGGCGTAGAAGCCTACCCCCACCGGCGGCGCGAACAGGCCGATACCCATCGACAGAATCACGACCATCGCATAATGCACGTCGGGGATGCCCATCGAGCGAGCCACCGGGAACAGCAGCGGCCCGAACAACACGATCGCCGGGATGCCTTCGAGCACGCTGCCCAGCACGATAAACACCACCATCGAGATCAGCAGGAAGCCGGTGGCGCCGCCCGGCATGCCGTGCATCAGCCCGACCAGGCTGGCCGAGAAGCCGGACTGCGTGAGGGCCCAGGCCATTGCGGTGGCCATGCCGATGATCAGCAGAATGGCGCCTGAGAGCGCGGCGGTCTCGATCAGCATCGGATACAGCCGCTTGAAATCGAGATGCCGCAGCACCGCATGCATCGCCAGTCCGACCACGATGGTGTAGGCGATGCCCACAGTCGCCACTTCGGTGGCGGTGGCGGCGCCTTCGATGACTGCGGTGCGAATCAGAATCGGCAGCGCCAGCGCCGGCAGCGCAATCACGAAATTGCGGCCGATCACGCGCCATGGGGCGCGCTGCGCGCGTGCCGGCGTCTCCTTGCGGGTGTTGACATAGCAGACGATGACGATCGCCAGGGTGGCGATCACCGCGGGCAGCAGCCCGCCGATGAACAGCGCCGAGATCGACACGCTGCACACCGCGCCGATGGTGATCAGCACCAGGCTCGGTGGAATCGTCTCGGTCATCGCGCCGGTGGCAGAGAGCAACGCCACCAGCTCTTCCGGCTTGGAGCCGCGTCGCTTCATCTCCGGAAACAGGGCGGGCGCGACCGCCGCCATGTCGGCTGCTTTCGACCCGGAGATCCCCGAGACCAGGAACATCGCGCCCAGCAACACGTACTGCAGGCCGCCGCGCACATGGCCCAGCAGTGCAGCCATGAAATCGATCAGGCTGCGCGCCATGCCGCTCATCTCGATCAATGCGCCGAGCAGCACAAACAGCGGCACGGCCAGCAGAATCAGGCTCGACATGCCTTCGTCCATGCGGCTGACCACGATCTGCAACGGCGCCTGCGTGGCCAGCGCGAGATACGCCAGCGTAGCCGTGCCGAAGGCAAAGGCAATCGGGATGCCGCCGGCCACGCACAATCCGACCAGCACCACGAAGAAGATGATCAGGTTGTAATTGCCCATGGCAAGCAGCAGCGGCCGGCCGAACCACAGCCCGGTCCCGATGACGGCGATCACCGCCAGCCCCAGCCAGAACTGCTTGAGGGTCGCATGCCGGGCCATGCGGGCCACGGCGGCCAGCAGCATCAGCGCGGCGCCTACCGGCAGCGCCGCGGCCCGCCAACCATCGGGCATGCCGAGCGCGGGCGTGGTGATAGGCATTTGCTCCATCGCGTGCTGATAGGCCGGCACGATGATCATGGCGACGAACACGCAAACCACCAGCGCCGCCATCGTCTCGAACCAGCCGCGCCACTTGTCGGGCATGCGGTTGACGATCGCCGACAGGCGCATATGCTCGCCCCGATCCAGCGCCACCACCGCCCCCAGCATCGAGAGCCAGATGAACAGGATCGATGCGAGTTCGTCAGACCAGATCAAGGGGTTGTCGAGCACGTAACGAAAGATCACGCCGGTAAACAAAATGACCGTCTCGGCGATCACCAGCAATACCGCAACCGCTTCCGTGACTCGCATCACGGCGCGGTTGACGGTATCGAACCAGCGAGCAATCGTACGCGTGGGTTCGGCCTGCATCGGCTCGGCTCGCATGGACGTCGCCTTCATTTACGCAAGTTTCCCGGTGTATTTTTCCAGCAGCGTCCAGGCCTGGTCGCCGAACTTCTTGTGCCAATCGGCATAGAACCCGGCGCTGCGCAGCGTGTCGCGGAAGCTGTCGGCGTCGACGTTGTTGAATTGCAGGCCCTTGGCCTTCAGGTTTGCCTCCAGCGTGTCGTTGAGCTGCTTGACGTCGACGCGCTGCTTCAGGCCGGCCGCGTTGACATTGGTGCGCACGATTTCCTGCAGATCCGCCGGCAGCTTGGCGAACGAGGCCTTGTTGCCGAGGAACCAGAAGCCATCCCACATGTGGTTGGTCATCGAGCAATATTTTTGAACTTCGTAAAGCTTGGCCGTGGAGATGATCGCCAGCGGATTTTCCTGGCCCTCGACGATGTGCGTTTGCAGCGCCGAATACACTTCTGCGAAGTTGATGCTCGCCGGCGCCGAACCGAACGCCTTGAACATCGAGGTCCACAGCGGGCTCGGCGGGACGCGAATCTTCATGCCCTTGAAATCGGCCGGCGTTTTGATCGGATGGGTACTGCTGGTGGTTTGCCGGTAGCCGTTGTCCCAGATTTTCTCGAAGGCGAACACCGAGGTCTTGGCGATTTCGCCGCGCACGTGCGCGCCCAGATCGCCGTCCATGGCAGCCCAGACCTGGCTGTAATCCTTGAATGCGAAGCCGATGCCGCTGATTTGCGCGGCCGGCACCAGCGTGCCCAGGATCAGTGGCGACAGCGTGAAGTAATCGATCGCGCCGGAGCGGATTTGCGACAGCATGTCGCTGTCCGAACCGAGTTGATTGTTCGGGAAGATCTGCAGATCGATACGGCCCTTCGACTGCTCGGCAATATTCTTGGCCATTTCCCGGGCGCGGATGTTCATCGGGTGCGTGACCGGCAGATTGTTGGCGTATTTGAGCGTGAATTCCGCGGCATAGGAGCTGCTTTGGTACAGACCCGTGGCGGCGGCGGCCGAAGTGGCTGCCATGATCTTCATGAAATTGCGACGATCCATCTGGCTCATGCTGGGTGTCTCCTGATTTTTGGCATTGTGATTGACGCGATCGGGGCCGCGCCGGGTCGAGCGACTGTTACCGCACGTTCATCTTACGCAAATTGGGTGCCAGTCAGGAATAGCTGAAGGGAAAACCCTTACTTTGTTAAGTAAAGTTCAGTGAGCGCGACGGCCGGTCGGGGAATTCACGCCGGTCACGGTGCGGCGGGCGGTGCGCGCTGCACCGTCGCGCGCCGACGCCGGGGTGCGACACCTGTCGCAAATCGGTCGACAGGTGTGTCGGCTGTGAGACACATGTCGAGGGCCAGCGGCATGGTCGCAGAGACCGCCATGCCGCATGACGGCGCGCCGCGGCCGCATCGGCCTGCCTGGCATCGAACTTGCATCGAGTAGCGCCACATCCCATAAGGAGACACGCATGACCACTGCCTGCCTAACCGGCTGGAGCCACTCCCAGTTCGGCAAACTCGACAATCTGCCGGCCGAAACGCTGCTGGGCGACGTCGCCGCGGCGGCGTTGCAGGACGCCGGACTCGATCCCGAGCAGATCGACGCGATTTTCGTCGGCACCTTCAACGGCGGCTTCCTCTACCAGGACTTTCCCTCCTCGCTGGTCTTCAACCGCTTGCCCGCACTGCGCTTCAAGCCTGCGGTGCGTTGCGAGAATGCCTGCGCGACCGGGTCGGCAGCGCTTTACGCCGCGCTCGATGCGATCGACAGCGGGCGCGCGCGCCACGCGCTGGTGATCGGCTTCGAAAAAATGACCGAACTGCCCACCCGCGAAGTCGGCGACATCCTGCTCAAATGCTCCTACGCGAGCGAGGAGGCCGGCACGCCGGGCGGCTTTGCCGGGGTCTTCGGGCAGATCGCCCAGACCTATTTCGATCGCTACGGCGATCAGTCCGACGCGCTGGCGCGCATTGCCGCCAAGAATCATCGCAACGGCACGCACAACCCCTATGCGCATTTGCGCAAGGACTTCGGCTATGAGTTCTGCCGCAACGTCTCCGACAAGAATCCGCTGGTGGCCGGCCCGCTCAAGCGCACCGACTGCTCGCTGGTATCCGACGGTGCCGCCGCGGTGGTGGTCAGCGCCGGCGAGG
>JAGXBI010000460.1 GCA_018971155.1 Burkholderiales bacterium | reverse complement strand
CTCGCGTGCGACCTGAGCCAGCGACTGCAGCAGCAGCGTCGATTTTCCGATGCCCGGATCCCCGCCGATGAGCACCACCCCGCCGGCCACCAGCCCGCCGCCCAGCACCCGGTCGAACTCGCCGATGCCGCTCGAAAAGCGCGGCACGTCCGCTGCCTCGATATCTGCCAGACGCCGCACCGGCGTGCTCTTGGCCAGCGCCTGGTAGCGATGCCCCGAGGGGGATTCGGCGACTGTTTCCAATAACGAATTCCAGGCGTTGCAATGCGGGCATTGGCCCTGCCATTTCGGCACCTGGCCGCCGCATTCCGAACAGGTATAAATCGTCTTGGCTTTGGCCATCCGGGACAGATCTCAGAAATTCCAGAAATAACGGGGGATAACGCTGGAGATATCGAGCGCTTACTGCTCGATCACCGGCACGCGCGGCGCCAGTGCGCACATCAACTCGTAACCGATCGTTCCGCACGCGCAGGCCACGTCGTCGATCGGCAGCCCACGCCCCCAAAGCACGGCGTTGCTGCCCACGCGGGCCTCCGGCACGTGGCTGAGATCGACCATCAGCATGTCCATCGAAACGCGACCGACCACCTGGGTCAGGATGCCAGCGACCAAGACAGGCGTGCCTGTCGGAGCGTGGCGCGGATAACCGTCGGCGTAACCGCAAGCCACCACACCGATGCGCATCGGCCGCTCGGCGGTAAACACGCTGCCGTAGCCGACGGTCTGCCCGGCATCGAGCTCCTGCACGGCGATCACCTCGCTCTCGAGTGTCATCGCGGGTTGCAGGCCGAGTCCGGCGACATCCGCGGTTCTGCCGCTGGGGGAGCCGCCGTACAGGACGATGCCGGGCCGCACCCAGGCGTAATGCGTTTGCGGATGAAACAGCGTCGCCGCCGAGTTCGCCAGGCAGCGCTCACCCGGTATATCGCGTGCGCCGCGCTCGAACGCTTCCATCTGATAGTCGACGCCGCGCTCGCCGTCGGCATCCGAAAAATGCGTCATGAGCACGATCTGGCCGACCCCGGGCATCGCACGAACACGCTCCCAGGCCGCGCGATATCGCTCGGGCACGAAGCCCAACCGGTTCATGCCGCTGTTCATCTTGAGCTGCACCGTCAGCGGCTTCGACAACCGCGCGCCTTCGAGCATGCGCAGCTGCTCATCGCAATGCACGGTCGTGGCGAGGCCGTATTCATCGATGACCTTGAGATCCGAGGGCTCAAAAAAGCCTTCCAGCAGCAAAATCGGACCGGCCCACCCCAGTTCGCGCAAGCGCACCGCTTCGTTCAGATCAAGCAGACCGAAGCCATCGGTATCGCGCAGGCCGGGAAAGGCACGTTCGATGCAATGCCCGTAGGCGTTGGCCTTGACCACGGACCAGACTTTCGCCTCGGGCGCGTGGCGCCGGGCGACATCGAGATTATTGGCGAGCGCTGCGGTGTGAATCGTGGCACGAATGGGACGAGGCATGACGGTGAGTTTCGAACGAGAGAATGATTGTGTTTTGGGTCTTGCGACGGCAGCCGTCCGAAGTCGGCCGCCCAACAAGCGGGCCTATGACCGACGCCGCGATGCGGCCTGCCACGGCCTGGCTCGGTTAGGATTATGCATATTTTCGTGTTATAAAGCCGTGCGCACAACTTGTTTTGCCGATTTCTTTCTCCCACCAGAGGAGCCGCCGAGTGCTTGGCCGCGCCGGGCCACACTTGGCCGGCGGCGAGCGCCAGTGATATGGGACGGACGCAAAACCGCCGTCGGGAACCGATCCAAGCTGAGATGA
>JAGXBI010000459.1 GCA_018971155.1 Burkholderiales bacterium | reverse complement strand
GGCCGGCCGCCAGTGCCGACGGTCCGCCCTCGAAATTCGAGCGCGCGCCGTTGATCGAGTTCGAGTAGATCACCACCCCGGTGTCGCCGAAAGCCACGTGCTCGCCGCGCGTGGCCGCCAGCACGGTCTGATAGTTGATGCAGGTGTCGGTCATGGTGACGCCGAGCTTGACGAAGGCGTCGATCGCCCGCCGCTCCAGCTCGAGCATCCACGCGCTTTGCCCGAGCGCATCGGCCTTGCTGAAATCGGTACCGCGCGGGTCGGTGATGGTCGGCACGCGCACCTGGTGCCGCCCGTCCTTGGCGTCGCACAGGCGTTCGAGCCACATCACGCCGGCCTGCCCCAGGCTCTCGGTATCGGCCATGATGTGCGCCTGTGTCACCGGCACGAAATCGCGGGCGTCGAAAAACTCGCCCACCGCTATCTGATGCTTGATGGCGATTTGGGCAACCTCGCCCATTTCGCCGGCCAGCATCGCTGTTTCTTCGTCATTGAGTCGCATTTTCTCGATCCCAGGTGATGTTCCGGCGCATCACGCCCGGCGGGCCCATGCACCGCCTGCGCGGACACCGTAGCGGCCCGCCGCGGCCTCGACGCCAGTTAATATGTATTAAGTTGTATTAATACATTGATGGACAGATAGTATGAAGACGGGATAGCGATGTCAATAGCCTCGATGTCCCGATTTCCGCCAATGCGTCGTCCAATCGCCGGCCCCGGCACTCCAGCGGGATGGCTTCCGTGGCATCAGGAAACCGTTGATCTTTGTCCCCGTTCGCGGCACGATGCCCGCATGACGCGATGCGCAGGGCCCCCGTAGGCGCCTGAAGAGAATCCGGACACAACGACAATGCGTTTTAAATTTTTCAAGGGCCTGCTGCCGCTCGAATGGCCGGGCGCGCTGCGTGATGCGCTGGCCGGCGTGACGCTGGCGTCGATGAATATTCCCCAGGTGCTCGGCTATGCGCGCATCGCCGGCATGCCGGTGGTGACCGGGCTCTATACGGTGCTGCTGCCGCTCATCGGCTTCGCCGTGTTCGGCTCGTCGCGCCATCTGGTGGTGGCGGCCGACTCGGCCACCGCGACGATCTTCGCCAGCGGGCTGACCGACATGGCGCCGGCCGGCAGCGCGAAATATGTCGCGCTGGTCGGCATGGTCGCATTGCTCACGGCCGGCTTCCTGCTCGTTGCGCGCATCTTCAAACTGGGGTTCCTGGCCGATTTTCTGTCCCGCACGGTGCTGGTGGGTTTTCTCGCCGGGGTCGGCGTGCAGGTCGGCATTGCGATGCTGGGCAATATGCTTGGCATCAGCGTGACTTCCGCCCACACGACGGACCAGTTGATGCGCCTGGCACAGGCCTGGCAGCAGACCCGCCCGCAGACCCTGGCGCTGTCGGTGCTGGTAGTGGCGTTGATTCTGGCGTGCAAGCGCTACGCGCCCCGGCTGCCCATGCCGCTGCTGACCGTGGTCGGCGGCATCGCCGCGAGCTATGTGTTTCATTTTTCCCGCCACGGCATCGCCGTGATCGGTCCGGTGCCGACCGGCTGGCCGCATTTTGGCGTGCCCATGGTCAGCTGGCGCGAGCTGATCTCGCTGGTGCCCATCGCCGGATCGTGTTTCGTCGTCATCATTGCCCAGAGCGCGGCAGCCGCGCGGGTATTTGCCGACCGCTACCACGAACGGCTCGATAAGGACGCCGACATTCTTGGCCTGAGCGTGGCCAATTTCGGCGCGGCGCTCTCCGGCGCATTCGTGGTCAACGGCAGCCCGACGCAGACCGCGATGGCCGATCGCGCCGGCG
>JAGXBI010000458.1 GCA_018971155.1 Burkholderiales bacterium | reverse complement strand
CCGCACATGTTCATGACGCTGGCGCCCACCTATATGGGCATCGCGCAGGCCGCCTATGATTTCACCGTGCAGTACCTGCGCGGCGAAGCGCCCGGCATGGGGGCGCCGGTCAAGCGGCGCATGTACCCGACCAAGCAAATTGCCGTGGCGCAGATGCACATCATGCTCGAACAGACACGGGCGCTGTTCCTGCGGGCGATTCAGGACGCGCGTATCGATCCGGGCAAGGAGGCGCGCCTGCGGGCCTACGCCGCGCAATACACCATCATGGAAAACGCCAATGCGTTGTGCCAATTGGCGATTCGCACGTGCGGCGGCCAATCGATGCTCAAGACGCTGCCGCTCGAGCGGCTCTACCGGGACTCGCGCTGTGGCGCCCTGATGTTGCCCTGGACAGCCGAACTGTGCCTCGACCGGATCGGCCGCGAGGCGCTGTACGAGCCGGGCGAGAGCGACGACAGCCCGGCCTGAGCAGGACGGGTGACGATCCAACCGTTGCAAGGGAATCCGATGAACAGTTTGGCCGATTTCATTGAACAACATGCGCAGCGCACGCCTCAGCAAATCGCCGTGCGCTGCGTGTCGGCGCGCGACGGCCAGCCCGCGGCGGCTTTCGATTACGCAACGATGTGGCGTCGCATCGAACGTATCAGCGGGCATTTGCGCGAGACCTGGCGTATCGCGCCCGGCGATCGGGTGGCGTGCCTCGGCTTCAATCACGAGTTGCAGATTTCCCTGCTGTTTGCCTGCATGCGAGTCGGTGCGATGCTCGCGCCGCTCAATATCCGGCTGGCCTTGCCGGAGCTGGCCGCGATCGTGCAACAGGCCGGCGTTCGCATGCTGTGGTTCGACGAGGCGCATCGAACCCAAGCCGAGGCGCTGCAGGCGCGCCTGGCGGGCCTGCATGCGCTGGAGATCGGTTCGATTCGCGACCTGGTGATTCACCCGTCACCAAAGGGGCTGACGTATGCGCCGGTCGACCCGCATACGCCGGCATTGCTGGCATATACATCGGGCACCACCGGCGAGCCCAAGGGGGCCGTGCATACACAGGCCGCGTTGCTGGCCAACGCCCGGGCGAGCTGGTGGGCGCATGATATGAGCGCGGCCGATCACGTGCTGTCGGTGCTGCCGCTGTTTCATGTCGGCGGCCTGTGCATCCAGACCCTGCCGGCGCTGTTGTGCGGCGCCAGCGTGACGCTGCACGCGCGCTTTGACGCGGGCGGCTGGCTCGATGCATTGCGCACCGACCGTCCCACGCTGTCGCTGATGGTGCCGGCTACGCTGCGCGCCGTGCTCGGTCATGCCGGCTGGGTCGACGCCGACCTTTCGTCATTGCGCGGCGTGATGGCGGGTTCATCGGTCGTGCCGCGTGCTTACATCGATGCCTTTCACGAGCGCGGCGTCCCGCTCGGGCAGGTCTATGGCGCCACCGAGACCGGGCCGGTGTCGATCGTGCTCAAATTCGCGCGGGCCATGCGCAAACCCGGCAGCACCGGCATGCCATGTCCTGGCGTCGAAATCCGCTTGGTACGGCACGGCAAGGATGTCGCGCCCGGTGAGGTGGGCGAGATCTGGGTGCGCGGCGCGAATCTGATGCAAGGCTATTGGGGCGCGCCCGAGCATCCGGCGTTCGCCGATGGATGGTTTCACTCCGGCGATCTGGCGCGCTGCGACGCCGAGGGCGATTACGAGGTCGTCGGCCGCAGCAAGGAGATGATCATCTCCGGCGGCGAGAATATCTATCCGGCCGAGATCGAAAACTGGTTGGTGGGATTGCCCGGCGTGGCCGAGTGCGCGGTGGT
>JAGXBI010000127.1 GCA_018971155.1 Burkholderiales bacterium | reverse complement strand
CCATGTACGCATTCGCAAGGACTCGCACGCGACGTTCGCCCAATGGTTCTACTTCCGCTTGCAGGGTGCTGTAGGGCAGGTCTGTCGCATTCATTTCGACAACGCCGCGCAATGCACTTTTGCAGAGGGCTGGCGTGATTATCGTGCGGTCGCTTCGTATGACCGGGTCAACTGGTTTCGCGTGCCGACGACCTTCGACGGCCAGGTGATGGTGATCGAACACTGCCCGGCGCACGATAGCGTGTATTACGCCTACTTCGAGCCGTACAGCGAGGAGCGTCATCTGGCGCTGGTCGGTACCGCACAGAATTCTCCGCTGGTGCGGGTGACCGATCTCGGCAACTCGGTCGATGGCCGGGACATCAGCCTGTTGACGGTCGGCACCGCCAGCCCGGCGAAGCGGAAGATCTGGGTGATTGCGCGACAGCATCCGGGCGAGACGATGGCCGAGTGGTTCGTCGAGGGCATGCTGCGCCGCCTGATCGGCGCCGGCGATTGGGCGGGCGATTCGGTCGCCCGCGCGTTGCTCGAGCGAGCCGTATTTCACGTGGTGCCTAATATGAACCCCGACGGAGCTGCACGGGGCAATTTGCGGACCAATGCCGCCGGCGCCAACCTCAATCGGGAGTGGCAAGCGCCGGATCCGGTACGCAGCCCCGAAGTGTGGCATGTGCGCGAGGCGATTCATGCAACGGGCTGCGATATGTTCTTCGACATACATGGTGACGAGGCCTTGCCCTACGTCTTCGTCGCGGGCAATGAGATGCTGCCTGGATTCACGCCGGCGCAGGACGCGGCGCAGCGATCGTTCATCGAATACTTCAAGCAGGTCAGCCCGGATTTCCAGGATCGGTTCGGTTACGCGGCGGGCAAATACCAGGAGGAGGCGCTCAAGCTGGCCTCCAAATACATCTCGCACCGGTTTGGTTGCCTCTCGCTGACGCTGGAAATGCCGTTCAAGGACAATGCGAATCTACCCGATGCGCGGGCCGGCTGGAGCGGTGCACGCAGCGCCGCGCTTGGCGCCGCGATGCTGGAGGCGATCGGCCGTCAGGTTGCGGCCGCGCCGGATTGAAATCGCACTCTCGGCGCTCACTGGGTGCCGGGCTTGGATTGGGGTGGCCGTACGGGGTGCTTGCCCGAGGTGCTGCGCTTGACGGTGTGCGTGGTGCTCGCCTTTCGATGATTCGTTTTGGCGTGAACGACTTTCTTCACCGGTCGATGACGGATCACGCGGTGATGCGCGTACCGGCGGTGGTAGACCGGCTTGCGGCGGTAATGATGCACCGGCTCGACCTGCGGCAGCGGCGCTTTGTACGTAAATGCCATCAGCTGGCCTTCGTTGTAACCGCAGCGGATGTGAATCGGGTCTTCCTTGCCGGAGGGGCGGTGGCCCAGGGCGTCGATGGTGACCACCGTCGACACGTTGATGCGCTGTTTGCGATCGTCGAAGGGCTTTTGCCACGGCTCGATGTGCGCATGATCGGCATCGAGCGCGGTGGGTGGGTAGACCACGCTGTCATAGCCCGGTGCGGTGGACACCACGAAGCTGGCGTGGGCGGCGCAATCGGCGATCAACGGGTTGGCGTGGCGTTCGGTTTCGAACTGCTTCACGAGTTGGTCGTGCTGGTCGATGAGTTGATCGGCATGCGCGCTCAAGGGCGCAATTGCAAGCGGCAGGACGAGCCCGGCATAGGCCCATCGAATCAAGCTCTTCAGGGATCTTGACAAAATTCGGGATGACATCGGTATTCTTTGGCGAGGGAAATTGCGAAGGCTGGCAGGCCCCGTTGCAGTCCGTGCATCTTACCCGAACTGAGTTGTCCGGGACGTTGCGGACCATGGATGGATCGTTTTGCCGGCTAGCCGGTGCGTGTCGGTTCTGGAATACAGCCCATTTTTATCTCAAAGGTAAAGTCGTCGATGTTTGCAAATTCGCGCCCGGTCAGCAGTGAACAGGTGGGGGCGCACGAGCGGCTTGTCACGCTGTTGGAGCGTCATCGACGCGCGGTGTTCCGCAAACCGCTGGCGCCATACAGCGTAACGGCATTCGCGCAGGCGATGCAGGCCTGGCGCGACGCCGGCGAACCCGCGCTGATTCTCGACGCCGGGTGCGGCGTCGGTGAGAGCACCCTGCATCTGGCGACACGCTATCCGGATCATTTCGTCGTCGGCGTCGATCAATCGGCGCATCGACTGCAGCGCGGCAAAGATTGGTGGCGCGGCCCCTGGCCTGAAAATTTTGTGTGGATACGGGCCGACCTGGTCGATTTCTGGCGCCAATTGGCACTGGCGCAGGTGCCGTTGGCACGCCACTATATCCTGTATCCGAACCCGTGGCCGAAGCTCGGACAGCTCGCGCGACGCTGGCATGGTCATGCGGTGTTCCCGACCGTTGCCGCCTTGGGGGGCGTGCTGGAGTGTCGCAGCAACTGGTCGGTGTATGTCGAGGAATTCGCGTTCGCACTGCAACTGCTGAGCGGGCGCACGCCGGTGGTCGAGCTCTGGCAGCCGTCGTCACCGATCACGCCATTCGAGCGCAAGTACCTGGCCTCCGGGCACGCACTGCATCGCTGCGTCGACAGCGGCGCCTGAGGCGCCGCGGCACGCCGCTCAGTGGAATTGCGGTGGGGTCGGCTCGGCGTCGTCGGGCATCTCGGCATGTACGATTTCGCCAAGCGGATCCGGATAGAGGGGCACGCCGCAATCGTCGCAATATTCGGGATCGAAGCAGCCCGGATGCTTGCGGATGTCGGTAATACCGCATTCCTTGAGCAAATTCAGCACTTCGTCGAGCAGGCCGTTTTCGGCCTCGCCGCTCTCGCGGCCGTAGAGCGGCCATACCACGCCGTAGATGACATCGTTGCTGCCGCGCGTGGTAAAGCCGATGCGGTACTCGTCGATCCGCTCCTCGCCGAAGCCTGCGACCACCGCGCGCAGCTCGGCGGGCGTGAGCGAGAGCACGTCCTCCAAATAGCGCAGGGCGGTACGGATCGTGTGCGGGCGGATGCGTTCATCGGCCTCGCGGCAACTCGCATAGTAAGCGTCCGGCAGCAGGCATTCGAATTCGCAGGCGGGCAGCAGCGCGGCCAGATTGGGTCCGCCTTGCTGCGCCCACATTTCCTGGCACTGGCCGCGCTCGGCGCGATGACCGCCGTCTTCCTGCCAGCGGAACATCGCGGTGCCCGCCGGTACGGCAACGGCGGCCAGCAGGAAGCGGGGATCGGCAAGGATCGGGGCCGTCTCGGGCAGCTCGCCCAGATTGAGGCGCGGCGCGTTGCCTTGCAGCGCCGCTTGCGAGAGCAATTGCGTCAGGCGCCAGGTTTCGCAGTGAGTGCGGGGCAATTGGTCGATGCTGTAGATGTACGGAGCGAGCGCCACCCGCGTCTCGCCTGCCAGTACATGCGCCTGCAGATGCGCCTTCAAGGTGCCCAGCGCATCCTCCTTGATCGGGCCGGACGGTATCGCATAGCGGGTCCAGGCGAGCACCGGTATGGCGATCAGCAGGGCATCCCACCGCGCGGCGGCGTCGGGTGCGGCGGGATCCGGCGTCAAGTGCGCGGACTCGCTCTGGGATTCGAGCAGATCGGCGAGCGCGCCGTAGGCGTCGCTGTGATTCTGCTGAAGATGATCGAGCGCAGCGTCGAGCGCGTTTTGATTGCCGGTGCGCAGCAGGCGGGTGAGCAACTCGTCGAGTTGCCCTTCCCAAAAGCGATCCTCCATGCGGCTGCCCGAGGCGGCGAGCGCCAGGGAGAAGCCCACCAGCTTTTCGGCGTCGGGAGTCAGGCGTTTGGCGTTACGAGAGCGCATAGGTCGAGCTGTCCAGAGATGGAAAACTTTTCATTGTAGTCCATCTGCGTTCCCTCATGCCTTTGCCGTCAAACGAACTATGACTGACGAATCCCCTCCAGGCGCAACAGTGCTTGCTTGCGCTGCAGTCCGCCCGCGTAACCGGTGAGGCTGCCGCTGGCACCCAGCACGCGATGGCACGGCACGATCACGGATAGAGGATTGCGGCCGGTGGCGCCGCCCACGGCCCGGGCATGGCGAGCATCGCCCAATTGCCGGGCAAGGTCGCCATAGGAGACGGTCGCGCCATACGGAATCGCCGCGAGCAACTGCCATACGCTGCGTTGGAAGGCAGTGCCGCGGGGGTTGAGCGGCACGGTGAATTGGCGTCGTTGACCTCGAAAAAACTCGTCGAGCTCCTCGCGCGCCTGTCGCAAGACCGGCAGGTCCGCGTCGGTGCACCAGTGCGGCTCCACCTGCGGGAAGTACTTCTGACCGATAAAGTAGGCGCCGCACAGGTGGCTTGCGTCGGCCACGAGCAGCATGTCGCCAAGGGGCGTGGGAGCGGGCTGGCAATAGATCACGCCGCGGTCTCCTCCTGATGCTGCCGCCAGGCATGCAGGGCGGCATAGGCGCGCCATGGCGCCCATTGTTCGGCGTGAACGCCAAGGGCTTTGGCGTTGGCCAGGCCAAAATGCCTTTGCAGGACGAGGTCGCCCGCCGGAAAGGCGTCGGGCCAACCCAGTCCGCGCATCGCGATGTACTGTGCGGTCCAGTCGCCGATGCCGCGAATGGATCGCAACGCCGCCAAGGTCTCGCCGAGCGGCGCGAGTGGGTCGATGCGCAGGGCGCCGCTCGCGACGGCCTGCGTCACCGCCATCACGGTGGCAGTACGCGCCTGGGTCAGGCCGATGGCCTGGATCTCGCTGCCCGGTGCCGCCGCCAGCGCGGCGGCGGTCGGGAACAGGTGGGTCAGGCCGGCTGGAGCCGTCGCAAGCGGCTCGCCAAAGCGTTCGACCAAACGGGTGAGCAGGCAGCGCGCGCCAGCCACGGAAATCTGCTGGCCGATACTCGCGCGAAGCGCGATCTCGAACCCGTCGACCGTACCCGGCACGCGCATGCCGGGCAGGCGCTGCGCCATCGGACCCAGGTGAAGATCGATCACGTCGGGCCGGCAGGCCAGATCGAACAGGCGCCGGATCTTGCCCAGCGCCTGCGGCACGGCACCGGCGAGCGTGGCCGGCAGCGTAACCTTGAGCGCGTGGCGGCGAGGGGAGTTTTCCACGGCAAGCCAGCCGCAGTAGCGCCTTGCTCCGACCGTGAGCGCCAGCGTGCGGCGGTAGATTCGCTGGTCGACGAGCTCGATCGGAGCGATGGCGCGGGCCGCCAGAAAATCCAGCAGGGCGTCCCAGGCGAGAGGCGGGCGATAGGCCAATTCGAATGTCATGGTATCGGATTGGACGGCTGCCGTACCCCGCTGGCGCAGACGGCTGGGGGTGAAACCATAGTGTTGCTTGAACAGGCTGTTGAAGCGGCGAATGCTGCCGAACCCGGCCGCCAGCGCAACTTCCGTCACCGGCAATGCGGTGTCGCTGAGCAGGCGCTTGGCCAGTAGCCGCCGCTGCGTTTGTGCGTATTCGACAGGTGAGACGCCGAACTCGGCGTTGAAGATGCGCCGCAAATGACGCTCGGTGATGCCGATCCGACTGGCCAACTGCGGCATGTCGGCCTGGTTGAGAAAGCCATCGTCGATCAACATTGCAGCGGCCTGCGCGAGGCGACTCGCCGCATCGAAGATGCCATGACCGGGCGCCAATTCGGGGCGGCATCGCAAGCACGGCCGAAAGCCGCTTTTTTCCGCCGCCGCGGCGCTGGGAAAGAAGTGGCAATTTTCGAATTGGGGGGTGCGTACCGCGCAAACGGGTCGGCAATAGATGCCGGTCGAGGAGACGCCGACGAAGAACCAGCCGTCGAAGCGCCGATCGTGCGCGGCGACGGCTTTGTAACAGGTGGTCCGATCAAGTTTCATGGAAACACTGTACGCCGGTTGCCAGCCCACTTCTAGCCGGATTCGGACATGATATTCGAGGCTCCCGGGGCCTGAAAAAAATAAGGGCCAGCCTTATTGCGGCTGGCCCTTTGCATCATGCGGGGCAGGCTTGCAGGCGCGGACTCAGGCGACCAGCAACTGACGCAGAACGAACGGCAGGATGCCGCCGTGCTTGTAGTAATCGACTTCGATCGGTGTGTCGATGCGCAGCAGCAGCGGCACGCGCTTGGTTTCCCCATTCTTGCGATGGATGACCAGCGTCACGTCCTGCTGCGGCTTGAGCTCGCTGCCGAGCCCCTCGATGTCGTAGGTCTCGGCGCCGGTAATGCCCAGCGAATCGACGCTGTCGTCGCCCTTGAACTGCAGCGGCAGCACACCCATGCCAACCAGGTTGGAGCGATGGATCCGCTCGAAGCTGCGTGCCACCACGGCCTTCACGCCCAGCAACTGGGTGCCCTTGGCGGCCCAGTCACGCGAACTGCCCGTGCCGTATTCCTCGCCGCCGAAAATGACGGTCGGCGTATTGCTGCCGACGTACTTCATCGCGGCGTCGTAAATCGACATCTGTTCGCCGCTGGGCTGGTGGATCGTCAGGCCGCCCTCGACGCGCGAGCCGTCCGCGGTCGGCGGGATCATCAGGTTCTTGATGCGCACGTTGGCGAACGTGCCGCGCATCATGACTTCGTGATTGCCGCGGCGCGAGCCGTAGCTATTGAAGTCGGCCTTCATCACGCCGTTCTCCAGCAGCCACTTGCCGGCGGGGGAGGTTTCCTTGATGGAGCCGGCCGGGCTGATGTGGTCGGTCGTCACGGAATCACCGAATACGCCCAGTGCACGTGCTCCCTTGATCGGCGCGATATCGTCGCCGGGTTCCATCGCGAACCCTTCGAAGAACGGCGGCTCGGCGATGTAGGTCGAACTCGGCCAATCGTAGACCTGGCCGTTCGAGCCCTTGATCTTGGCCCACAGCGAGCTCGGCTTCTGGACTTCCTCGTAGTTCGCCTTGAACGTTTTGGCGTTCATGGCGAATTTGAGCAGCTTGTGGACTTCCTCGCTGGTCGGCCAAATGTCGCCCAGATAGATGTCCTTGCCGCCTTTGCCCTTGCCCACCGGCTCGGTCATCAGGTCGCGCGTGACGTTGCCGGCGATCGCGTAGGCGACCACCAGCGGGGGAGAGGCCAGGAAGTTGGCGCGAATGTTCGGGTGAATGCGAGCCTCGAAGTTACGGTTGCCGGAGAGCACCGCAGCGGCCACGATGTCGTTCTTCGTGATCGCTTCGTTGAATTCGGGCAACAGATCGCCGGCATTGCCGATACAGGTCGTGCAGCCATAGGCGGTGACGCCGAAGCCGAGCTTTTCGAGGTACGGCAGCAGTCCGGCGGCTTCCAGATATTTCGTCACTACGCGGCTGCCGGGGGCGAGCGAGGTCTTGATGTGCGGCGCGACTTTCAAGCCGGCTTCGACCGCCTTCTTGGCCAGCAGGCCGGCGGCCAGCAACACGCTTGGATTCGATGTATTGGTGCAGGACGTGATGGCGGCAATCAGCACGTCGCCGCTCTTCAGGTCGACACCGTTGGCCGCTTTGTAGGCTTGCGCGAGGTCGGCCGGGTTTTTGTTGAAGCCGTTCTCGGCGATCGGCTTGCTGAACAACTCGGTGAACGTCTGCTTGACGTTGGTGATCTCGATGCGGTCTTGCGGACGCTTCGGGCCGGCCAGCGACGGCGCGACCGTGCCGAGGTCGAGCGTGACCACCTTGGTGTAGTCGATCTGGCCCGCCTTGGGGATGCCGAACAGCTTCTGGGCCTTGAAGTAGGCTTCGAAGGCGGCGATCTCGGCTTTGGTGCGGCCGGTGCCCTCAAAGTATTCGATGGTTCTCTCGTCGACCGGGAAGAAGCCCATCGTCGCACCGTATTCGGGCGCCATATTGCCGATCGTGGCGCGGTCGGGCAGCGCGAGGCTGGCCGTGCCTTCGCCGAAAAATTCGACGAATTTGCCGACGACTTTCTCGCGACGCAGCATTTCAGTGATCGTCAGCACCAGGTCGGTGGCGGTCACGCCTTCGCGCAGCCGGCCTTTGAGTTCGACGCCGACGACGTCGGGCGTCAGGAAGTAGACCGGTTGGCCCAGCATGCCGGCCTCGGCCTCGATACCGCCCACGCCCCAGCCGACCACGCCGATGCCATTGATCATGGTGGTGTGACTGTCGGTGCCCACCAGTGTGTCGGGGTAATAGACGCCGCCTTTCTTGTGCACGCCACGTGCCAGGTATTCGAGGTTGACCTGGTGGACGATGCCGAAGCCGGGTTGCACCACGCCGAACGTGTCGAACGCCTGCATGCCCCACTTCATGAATTGGTAACGCTCGTTATTGCGCTGGAATTCGATCTTCATATTCAGATCGAGCGCTTTTTTCTCACGGAAATGATCGATTTGCACGGAGTGATCGACCACCAGATCCACGGGCACCAGGGGTTCGATCCGCTTCGGGTCCTTGCCCATGCGATCGGCCACATTGCGCATGGCGGCGAGGTCGGCCAGCAGCGGCACGCCGGTGAAGTCCTGCAGCACCACGCGCGCAACCACAAACGGGATCTCATCGACACGGTTGGCCGTCGGCTTCCAGTTGGCAAGCTGCTTGACGTGTTCTTCGGTCACCTTTTTGCCGTCGCAGTTGCGCAACACCGACTCCAGCACGATACGGATGGACACCGGCAGGCGCGAGACGTCGACGCCCAGGGCCTTGCCCAGCTGAGGCAGAGAATAAAACTGACCTTTCTTCTTGCCGCCGATATCGAACTCTTTGAGTGTTTTGTGGAGGTTATGGGCCATGATCTTTCCTTGAATGAACCAGAAAAACGAAGCGGTTTTAAAGTTTAGTGGTTTAATGAATCGTTCAATCGATGGGCCGGCGACATCGCCCGCCAGTCTGCGCAAGCCCTCGAAGACCAGGCCGGCCCCGCGCGCAGGACGACATTCGTGTCGTCAGTCGGTCGTGCCGCACGTCTGCGCCGGCCTGCCGCCCGATGACGCCCCGGCTTGAAACGCATACCGGTCGCACCGGAGACCCACCGGGGGCGACGAAGCGGGGCGGAAGCGCGGCAGGCACGTACATGGGTGAGGTGGCGGTCGGTTACTTGCCTGTCTTGAGCAGGATGCTGGATTGCGTCGGCGCGGCGACATTTTCGTGGGCCATCTCGCTGGTCTTGCAATCGTCGGCAATGCGCTCGCCGGATTTGTCGCTGAAAAGCATGCCCTTGTCGGGAATGACAACCAGATCCATGCCGCTGGCGACATCGTGGAATCGATCGGCGCCGGTGGTGGTTTGCTGGCGCGGCAACTTGTAGTTCTTGCCGTCCCAGTGCATGGTCAACACCGCGTCGCGCTTCATGTTGCCGGCAATGTACATGGTTTGATGATCCGCGCACTGCCAGGTCTGCGCTCCCTCCGGAATCGGCTGCGCCGCGGGCGCGGCGGCGACTTTCTTGGCCTTGCGGTAGACCTTTTTCTTCTTGTAGTGGTGATAGGG
>JAGXBI010000126.1 GCA_018971155.1 Burkholderiales bacterium | reverse complement strand
ACCGTGCGCGTTGCCGACCATCAACGCAACCTCGACCGGCTGGCGGCCCTGCTGCCGGACTGGGCCGGGCGCGAGCGTTTGCGCCACCCGGCACACACCGGCGACGCGGGCCCGCATCTGGATGGGCGCGTCGCATTTCGCTGCACGACGACTGATCGCCTGCCGGTAGCCGGGGCAATCCCCGATATTGCCGCCATACAGGCTGGCATATTGGCAAACGATGGCGCCTACACGGGCGCTCATCTCGCGGATCTACCGCGACTGCCGGGCCTGTTCGGCGTGTTCGCGCTGGGCTCCCGGGGGCTCGTATGGGCCAGCCTGTGCGCCGCGCTGGTCACCAGTCAGCTCGAGGGTAATCCGTGGCCGGTCGAGGCCGCCCTGGCCGATGCAATCGATCCGGCGCGGGCGCTGCTGGGCGCGCTGCGGCGGGGCCGGAAGGTCGTTTAGGGCTTTTCCGATATGCGCCCGGCGCACCGGCAAGTAGCGCCGCCGCGCCGGGCCATTTCGGGCATTTTGTTTGAGCCCGAATCAATTGTGGCAGAATAGTTGGCAAACCGATTGGTTCGTCGCGCATTTCCTGTCATTTACATTTCTCCTCGCGCGGCTTTTCATCCCTTCAATACTTTGATGCGCCTGCATTGGGCGCAAACGAGGCAATATGACGTCGGAATTGTCCCTTTTCCCGGGCTGGCCGCCGACGCCCGATCCTGTGTTTTGGACTGGTTTGCTGCTGATCGTGGCAGGCCTGTCCGGCGAAGTGTGTTACCGGCTCATGCGCCTGCCGCGCATCACCGGTTACGCCGTGGTCGGCATGGTAGGCGGCGCGATTGGATTTTCTGTTTTCAATGTCCAGACGGTGGCGGATTTCCGCCTGCTGATCGATCTGGCGCTGGGCCTGCTGCTGTTCGAGCTGGGCAGCCGCCTGAACCTGCGATGGATGCGCGCCAACCCGTGGCTGATCGTCACCAGCGCCTGCGAGGCGTTGCTGACCCTGCTGGCCTCGTTTGCCCTGCTGCGCGCCCTGAACGTCGCGCCGCTCACGGCGATGCTGATTTCGGCCATCGCCATGTCGACTGCGCCGGCGGTGATCATTCAGCTCAAGAACGAGTTGCGCTCGGAAGGGCAAGTCACCGAACGGCTGCTGGCGCTGACCGCGCTCAACAGCATTTACGCGGTGGTGGTCGTCAAGCTCGTCTATGGCTGGATGCACCAGGCCTATCACAGCAGCCTGCTGATCACGCTGCTGCACCCCCTGTACTTGCTGGCCGGTTCCTGCGTGCTGGCTTATTTGCTGGCAAGAGGCTGCAATCTGCTGTTCCGCAAGCTCGGTGGGCAGGACGAGCACGCGTTCGTGATGCTCATTGGGCTGATCATGCTTGCCGTGGCGCTGGTGCATATGCTGCGCCTGCCGAATTCGCTCACCTTGCTGCTGGCAGGCATCCTGTTCAAGAATCTCAATGAACGGCCGCAGCTATGGCCGGCTCACTTCGGCACCGCCGGCTGGCTGCTGACGGTCATCCTGTTCGTGGTGACCTCGATGGCGTTCCAGTGGCACGACCTGGTGCTCGGCGGCGTGGCCGCGCTCGCCCTGGTGTGCGTGCGGGCGCTGGCCAAGCTGGTCTGCGTGGTGCTGTTTTCCCGGCCGTCCGGCATCGATCTCAAGCAGGCGGTGGCGCTGGGCGTGTCCCTCACGCCAATGGCCAGCCTGGCGCTGGTGCTGGTCACCGATACCTACGATATCTATCCGCAATTCGACCCGCACCTGCGCGCCATCGTGTTCAGCGCCATTGCGCTGATGCAGCTGGTGGGGCCGCTGCTGATCTATTGGGGCCTGGCCCTGACTGGCGAACGAAAGGATTGATCATGTCTTTGGAGCAATTCAACCCGTCCGAGCCGTTCACCTTCGGTGTCGAGCTGGAAATGCAGATCGTCAACCGGCATGACTACGATCTGACCAAAGCCGCCACCGACGTGATGCGGCTGATCAAGAAAGAACAGTACCCGGGCGAGATCAAGCCGGAGATCACCGAGAGCATGATCGAGCTGTCGACCGATATCTGCCACCGGCACAGCGACGCGGTCGAACAGCTGCACCGGATCCGCGACGTACTGGTGGGCGCCGGCCGGCAACTGAACGTTGGCCTGTGCGGCGGCGGCACGCACGCTTTCCAGCGCTGGAACGAGCGCCAGATCTACGATTCGCCGCGCTTTCATTTTCTGTCGGAACTGTACGGTTACCTGGCCAAGCAGTTCACCGTATTCGGCCAGCACGTGCACATCGGCTGTCCGGACCCCGACAGCGCGCTTTATTTGCTGCACGCCATGTCGCGTTTTATTCCGCATTTCATCGCGCTGTCGGCTTCGTCACCCTATGTGCAGGGCGTCGATACCGGCTTTCACTCGGCGCGGCTCAATTCGGTGTTCGCGTTCCCGCTCTCCGGGCGCGCGCCCTTCGTATTGCGCTGGACCGAGTTCGAAGAGTATTTCGACAAGATGGTGCGCACCGGGGTGGTCGAAAGCATGAAAGATTTCTACTGGGACATTCGCCCCAAACCGGGCTTTGGGACGATCGAGGTCCGGGTAATGGATACCCCCTTGACTGTCGACCGCGCGGCCGCCATCGCCTGCTACATCCAATCCCTGGCCCGGTATCTGCTCACCGATCAGCCGTTCAATCTGAAAGAAGACGATTATCTGGTTTATACGTTCAACCGTTTCGAGGCTTGCCGGTTTGGCTTGCAAGGCGCCTATGTCGATCCCCAGAGCGGTGAGCGCACCACTTTGGGGCAACATATCCACCAAACCCTGGAGCGCATCAGGCCTCATGCGGCCAAGCTCGAAGCCGAAGTCGCCTGTGAGCAGATCGGTCAGATCGTCGCCTCGGGCATGAACGACGCGCAGTGGCTCCGGCAGGTCAATGCGCGCGAGAAGTCACTGCATGAAATGACACGCCAGCAATGCGTGGCGTGGAGCAGTTGAATGAACTCTCCTTATTGAATTGTCTGGACGGCCCCGCATTTGCGGGGTTTTTTTTGCCTGCCTTGGAATGCCGGAAGTCGGCATCGGATGGTGAGTGCTTGTACAGGTTTTCGCTCGCTGGTAGCTGGTATTTAAGGTTTTATAAGGTTTACTGTATGTAAACATAGTAGTAGTTAACAACGCCGGGTCGTTTCTGTGGATAACGCAAATTAACCCAAATAAAACAATCTTCTGCAGAACAAAAAAGTGCTCGGACAACCCGTCGGATTGATCCGGACAAAAAGGGACAACTTTTGCTTGCCTAACCGCACATGGGCAGTTATCCCGAGATCGTTCACAACAAAAGGAGCCTGTTATCCAAAAAGTTATCCACATGCAGTGGGGCAATTATTACCGTATGTCGGTGTAAGTGTTTACTTTGTCAAAAACGTATAAAAAATAAGGAAAACACGGCTACAATCGCACTCTCATAAAAAATCCGGACCATTTTGTCCCCAATTTCTCGCCGACAACGATGATTGTTTTGGCCACCTTGAATGCTCGCTACGCGCACGCTTCGTTAGGCTTGCGCAGCCTGTACGCCAATCTCGGTGAGTTGCAGCCAGCAGCGCGCATTCAGGAATTCGTGATCGGCGCGAAGACGGAGGTCATTGCCGAGAAACTGCTGGCCAGCGGGCCACGCATCGTGGGTCTGGGGGTCTACATCTGGAACGTGGCCGAGACCGCGCGGCTGGTCGCTTTACTGAAAACGATTTCACCGCAAACGGTCATTGTGCTTGGCGGACCGGAGGTCAGCCACGAAACCGACGAGCAGGAAATCTGCCGCCGGGCCGATTACGTGATCACCGGCTGGGGCGATGTGACCTTCGCGCGATTGTGCCGCGATATTCTGGCCGGCAAGCGGATCCTGACCAAGGTGCACGTCGGCGAACAGCCGCCGCTGGCCGAACTGGCGATGCCTTACCGCTACTATGACGACGAGGACATCCGACACCGGGTGCTTTATGTCGAAGCGTCGCGCGGGTGCCCGTTCAAATGCGAGTTTTGTCTGAGTGCGCTGGACAAGACCGCCTGGGCCTTCCCGCTCGATGCATTTCTCGACGAGATCGCCTCGCTTTATGCGCGTGGCGCGCGGCAATTCAAGTTCGTCGATCGCACCTTCAATCTCAACGTCAAGAACAGCCTGCGAATCCTGTCTTTTTTTCTGGAGAAGCTGGCCCAGGCGCCCCAGGACCCGGTATTCGTGCACTTCGAAGTGGTGCCCGATCATTTGCCCGATGCGCTCAAGGCCGCCATCGCCAAATTTCCGCCCGCCACGCTGCAGTTCGAGATCGGGCTGCAAACGCTTAATCCGCAGATACAGGAGCACATTTCGCGTCGGACCGACCTGGCGTTGGCCGAGGCGAATATCCGCTGGCTCAAACAGCATTCGCAGGCCCATTTGCACGTCGATCTGATCGCCGGCTTGCCGGGCGAGACGCTCGAGAGTTTCGGGGAAGGCTTCGACCGGTTGCTGGGCTGGCAGCCCGATGAAATTCAGCTCGGCGTGCTCAAGCGCTTGCGCGGTACGCCGATTATCCGGCACACCGAGGCGTTCGGCATGCGATACAACCCGGCGCCACCCTACAACGTGCTGGCCACTGCGGCCGTCGACTTTTCCTCCATGCAGCGTTTGTCCCGTTTTTCGCGTTATTGGGATCTGCTGGCCAACGCCGGGCGGTTTCGCCACACCTTGCCGTTAGTGCTGGGCGCGGCGCCATTTCACAATTTCATGGCCTTGTCGGACTGGTTATACGCGACCACTGGGGTCACGCACAGGCTCGAACTCGAACGCCTGTTTCGCCTGCTGCATGCGTGGCTCACGGCGCCTTCGACGCAGGCGCGACCCGACATGGCGGCCGACGAAGCACGCATTCTCGATTGTTTGCATTCCGATTATCAAGCCAGCGGAGCACGCGGCCGCTTACACTTTGTTACGGAGAAATCGCAAATTACATCAGTACAAGAACCGATACGCCGAACCCCCAATCCAGTAAGACAATTACGGCATGCATATCGATGAGCGATGGCGGTCTAAGGGTTTATCCCGAGCCTGCGAGTCGCAGCTGTTTGATTTAAAGCACATTTTCGCAATTTATTTTTGACAAGCTTGTTTAACGACATATAGTTATTAGAAATCCTAATCATAAAATCATGGCTAACCAGACATCGCCCCAGGAAACACTCTCCAAGCGCATTACCGCCGGTATGCTGCGGCTTGGCACGGCCCTACGCAGTCACGCCTGGGAAGGCGCGGCCGCTGCAGGGTTAACACCGACGCAAGGCGAAATTCTGACGCTACTGCTGATGCGCAACGCGCCGATGCGCCTGGGTGACATCGCCCGCGACGCGGCGCTCACGTCGGCCACCGTCAGCGAGGCGGTCAGCACACTCGAGAACAAGGGCTTGCTGGAAAAGCGCCGCGACGCCAACGATGGCCGCGCCCTGGCGCTGAGACTGACCGCTCGCGGCAAGACCGCGGCGCGCAAGGCCTCGCAGTGGCCCGACTTTCTGGTGTCCGCGTGCGACGGGTTGAGCGACAAGGAGCAAGGCCAGATGTACCGGCTCCTGGTCAAGATGATTTACGGCATGCAGGTGCGCGGCGACATCCCCGCGCAACGCATGTGCGTGAGTTGCGCCCACTTCGACCCGGCCGCCCACGCGCGCGGCGCGGCGCCATATCACTGCGGCTATTTCGATATCGCGCTGGACGATGCGCACCTGCGCCTGGATTGCAATGCGCACGAGATCGCCGACGCGGCGACCCAACGCAAGACGTGGCGCATTTTCAGCAAGGGATGACGCAGCGTTTACCCGAAGAAATTCTCCTGTTCCCGACAGCCGATGCAATCCATCGGCTGTTTTGTTTTGTCCCCTCGACAAAACGGATGAGCCGGCAGTCCGGTGCAGGCGTCGCCGGCCGATGCGCGCCGACAAGCCGACATGAGGCTCCTGTACACTGCGGCTTTTCAGCCACTCTCAGGCCCGGTTTTCCGTTTTCATCGATTGGATCTCATGACCTCCCAGCGCAGAATCGTGGTACGCCAATCCGGCGTGCATGGCAAAGGCGTCTTCGCGACCCGGGCGATTGCCCGCGGCGAGCGCATCATCGAATACAAAGGGGAACGCATTTCGTGGCGCGAGGCGCTGCGCCGTCATCCACACGACCCCGACCATCCGCAGCACACCTTCTATTTCAGCCTGGACGATGGCCGCGTGATCGACGGCAAGGTGCAGGGCAACAATGCGCGCTGGATCAACCACGCGTGCGATCCGAACTGCGAGGCCCGCGAGGAAGGCGAGCGCGTGTTCATTTATGCCAGGCAGGACATCGCGCCGAACGAAGAACTGTTTTATGACTACGGCCTGGTCATCGACGCCCGCTATACCGCCAAGCTCAAACGTGAGTATGCTTGTCACTGCGGCAGCCCGCAGTGCCGTGGCACGATGCTGGCGCCCAAACGCTGAGCGGTTCGGCGGCTCGCGCAGCACTCGAGCCGCCTTGCCCACCGACTTTCCTCAGGCGAAACGCATGGCCGATATCACACTCACCGAATTGGAGGCAGCCATCAACTACTGGCGCAGCGTGTCGCCGGCTGCCGGAGAGGAAATGAAGTTATGCAGCGAAGCCAGCGCGCTGTCCCGGCCCTACGCGCTGATGATCGTCGGGCACGCCAGCAGCGTGCCGCTGGCCGCGCTCGACGACGCCGCGCGCTCCGCCTGGGAGGCGTACCAGCGGCGTCGAGGCTGAGCGTTCATTGGCCGGCAAAGGCTTCGATCGCGGTGGCCAGATCGACGTCGTGCCGGGTCAGGCCGTTGGCGTCGTGGGTCGACAGCGTGATTTCGACGCGATTCCACACATTGAACCATTCGGGATGGTGATTCATCTGTTCGGCTTTGAGCGCGATGCGCGTCATGAAGCCAAACGCTGCATTGAAATCGTCGAACACGAAGGTTTTGTGAATCGCGTCGCGGCCGGTCACCGGCAGCCAGCCGGGCAGTGTTTCCAGCAGGGCGGCACGTTCTTCGGAAGAGAGTCGGTTGGTCATTGCAGCATCCTCATAACGACACACGCGACAGCCCGCGCCGCACGGTGCGACGCGAACGCATCACGTATCTTGGATTGTTCCACAGGCGGCGGCGTCTTGCTGATGCGGCGCCGCAGCATGCTTTGTCTGCCGCATGCCCGGAAAAGTTCGGCGCGTGCCGGCGTCTATTGCGGCGCCGCGTCCGGATGGTGTACCAGCTTGCCGTAGACAAGGGACTGCAGCAGCGCGACCGTGCTGCCGGTCAGTACCTCGACCACGCGCAGTATCGCCATGTGCAGTTCCTCGTGCAAATTGCTGCCGCTGAATGCCGCCGACATCAGAATGATCACGGTGACCGGCGCCAGGCGCCAGTTGGCCGGATAGTTATGAATCAGCATCGCCACCAGCACCGCCAGCACCAGCGCGATCAACATCGACGGCAGGGTCGGGCCGAGCAGCACCAGCATCAGACAGGCAATGATCGCGCCGCTGAAAGTGTTGATGGTGCGCGCCTTGAAGTTCACCTTGGCCTGCGCAAAGTCCGGCTCGGTGACGATGATCAGTGAAATCATTGCCCAATAGGGCTCCTTGAAACCAACGAAACGCAGGCCGTACCACACGATGAGCGAGCCGGTGAGGATCTTCACGGTGTAGACCAGCGCGTTCTTGCGCAGGCTGATGGCGAAAAGCTGCATGGCGATGCGGCGAGGATCGGAGGAATTTCCAGTATGACATAGGCGTCTGCCTGCACTGCCTCGCATGCCGGCGCGGCGCGGTAGAATCGCGCGGACATCGCGGCGCGGCATCGCGCCCAAGGGGGAGACATCAATGTGGCGGATCATCGAACGTTATCTCGCGGGTTGGCTGCTGGCCGCGGCCTGCACGCTGAGCGCGGCCCAGGGCCAGCCGCCGGTTGCCGCATCGGCGGTGGCCGACGCCGGCCCGCGCCTGACGATCTCGGCCGCCGCGCATGAGCGCAGTTGGACGCGCGCCGCGTTGCTGGCCGATCCGCGCCTCGCGCCGGTGAGGATCGACGACGACAATTTCAAGCGCCGCATGACCGTCTCGGCGATACCGATGGCCGTACTGTTCGCCGGCTTGTCGATATCGCCAGGCGCCACCGCGACACTGGTGGCCAGCGATGGCTACATTTCGCACATGCCGATGGCATTGCTGATCGCTCGCCGGCCCGATGCGCCGCGCGCCTATCTGGCGGTGGAAAACCCGGCCGCGCCGTGGCCGCCACTCGAAGGGCATGACATCGGGCCGTTCCGGCTGGTCTGGACCTTGCCCACAGGCGCGGCGCGCGGCGCGGGCACGCCGATCAACCAAAGTTACTGGACCTACAGCATCGAGCGCATCGAGGCGATCGCCTCCCCGGCCGAGCGCTTCCCGGCGATTCGACCGGCCGCCGACATGCCCGCGCACGGCGCGGTCATGCGCGGCTTCGCAGTGTTCGAGCGAGCCTGTTTTTCGTGTCACTCGCTCAACGGCGCCGGCGATTCCCACCTCGGCCCCGACCTGAACGTGCCCTTCAACCCGGTCGAGTATCTCGGCGATGCGCGCCTGGCCCGCTACATCCGCAATCCGCAGTCGCTGCGATGGTGGCGCAACGCGCGCATGCCAGGGATCGATCGCGCGACCGTCTCGGATGCGCAGTTGCGCGACCTGCTCGCCTATTTGCATCACATGGCCGGGCGCAAAATTCCCGCGCCGCCCCTGCCCGGTGGTTGATCCCGATCATCCTTTCGCATGAATGCCCGACATCGCGATATGGGAAGGCAAACGGCGACGATAACTCACGCTACACTGAATGGCATCAGTCACCGCGCCGGACATGTCAGGAGACTTGCCGATGATTACGCTGGATGCGCAGCAGACCGCGCAGGCATTGCCTTACCCCGAATTGGCCAACGCCATCGAGACGATGTTGACCGAAATGCGCAGCGGCAGTGCGCACGCTCCGGAGCGGCTGGTCTGCCATGTCGGCAATGGCGATGGCCGCGACGGCAGGCCGGGTGGCATCTTGCTGGTGATGCCGGCGAGCAACCGCGACATCGCCATGACCAAGCACGTCAATGTGCATGCCGGCAACGCGCGTCATGGGCTGCCGGCGATCCAGGGCGAAGTGCTCGTATATGACGCCAACAACGGCAAGCGGCTGATGCTGCTCGACGGCCCCGTGCTGACCAGCCGGCGCACCGCCGCCGTATCGTTGCTGGCGGCTCGCAAATTCGCGCCGCGCCCGCGCGGCCCGGTATTGATCGTCGGCGCGGGCGTCCAGGCGCGCGCTCACCTCGAAGCCTTCGCGGCCGGCCTGGAGAGCCGCC